>CAYTVR010000012.1:0-58826 GCA_964441245.1 uncultured Saprospiraceae bacterium
CTTTTCTAAATCATTGATCTCTACTTCGAAAAAAAACGAAACATCAAAGCCAATAAACCATAAACGATTGAAAAAAGAAAGACGACACCATTTGATAAAATACCGAAAGTGATCCCAGCATCTTCAGGAAGATTAAAAATCAAAAATAATTGAAGGATAATATAATGCGTAGTTCCAATCCCTCCCGGACTAGGCAAGGCCCAACCAACGGCTCCCACAAAAAGTACAATTACTGCAAAGTAAATATCGAGATTATCCGTTTGCGGCAAAGCCAATAAAAAACAATAATTCATTAAAACCAACAGTACCCAAATCACAACCGTATAAGCGATAAACAAACCGATTTTTTTCATCAACAAACTAGACTTAACACTATCGATCATATCAAAAACGAAAACTTTTATTTTGTTGAATACTTGAAATCGACTCGCTAAAAAAAACAATAAACCCAGTAATAAAAATCCACCGATCACCAACATGATTAAAGAGGTCATCCCCGAGGAAATGGTCGATTGTATAGTTTCCGTGACTTTAGCAAAAATATCTCCTAGGCGATCTACTTCTAAAAATGCAATGACAAACAACCCAAGAAATAAAACTAACAAATCGTACACTCGTTCAATGATCACAGATCCTAAACTTTGCGCTACAGGTACATTCCCATCTTTAGACAATGTGGTACACCGAACAATCTCTCCCAATCTTGGTGTAAAACTATTCACAAAATAGGCTAAGATAACCGAGTAAAATACTTTACCATTTTCCACTTTATACCCTATATTTTCTAGCATCACATTCCAACGTAAAGCACGGACAAAGAAAATCAAAATCAAACATAGTCCGGAAATCAATACCCAACTTAATTTCGCTTGTTGCAAATTATCGGACAATTCGTTTAGGTCTTTTCCCTTTAAGGTCAGATATAAAAATACTCCTCCAATCAGGACACCAATAATAGATTGTAAATAATTTTTATTCATCTGTTCTTGAATTTCTTTCGGATTTGGTAAAACGTTTTTGAATTTTGCGTCACAAAAGTAACAATCGTCTCCAGTAAATCTTTCTTTCTATCGTATTTATTTCGAATCCTTTATTAACGATAAAAATACACTTCGGTTGCTTCAACGTTCATTTTCCTTTTCGTAAAAATTAAAATGCAAAGAGCCGAAAATCAAATCCTGATTTTCGGCTCCTATTAAGCTCTTTTGACCGTATTTAATTGATCAATACTATTTGAAATAATTCTGCAAGGTCACTCCTACTTTTCCTATATCCCGTTCGGAGTAAAAAATCTTATAAATCGTTTTATCAGGATTGATGATGATGTATTTTGCATTAGCTATATTTTGGCTTTCCGCAAATGTTTTCCCAATATATTTTTTGGAGTCATCCATGACATTCGACCATTGAAGCTGTTGATTTTGTCCAATTTTTCGAATTTGATTGGGATAATCATCCGTACATATTCCGACAATATTGATATTAAATCGCTTATAAAAAGATTTCAAAACCGTTTTATTTTTCTTGGCTTGTGCGCTTTTCACTGACCAAAATTCAAGCAAGACTGGCTTGTCCAGCAAATCATGTAATTTGAATTTCTTATTATTGATGTCGTTAAAAAGAAGGTTTTCTACCATCGTACCTTCTTGCCAGCCCGTATTTTCGCCCTTAGCGGTAAATTCATCCCCCGTAATATTGGCTTTTGAATTGGATTGGGCAAAAGTATTAGAAAGACTAAAAGTCAAAAAGAAAAGGAATAAAAAAGTAAAATGAAGGCCATTCAGCCTATTGGCGTGTTCTGCAATTTTCATGGTTGCGTTTTTTTGTAGTTTTGGAACGTTAGTTAAAATTGTAAATTCGTAATTCTGATATTGCTCAAAATATTTCTTGAGATGTATGTAAGAAACATCTCATTAATTCGTCATATAAACGAGGTCAATATTTACTTATTACCTGAAAAGTGTTAAAATTTGAAGTATCAGCTTTTAACACTAGCCGATCCATTACAAATGCTATTCAAATGACATTCTTGTCTTTTTTATTTTACTACTTAATTATTTCGAGTTACCTCTCTCCATGTTCCATTACCTTTCGAAACTAAGGTTAAGGAACCATTTGCCACAGAGGTAAAACCAGCTTTTAATAAAAGGTAACCACCATTCGTAACACCTACACCTGCATGATCAAATAATAAGGTAACAACGGTTCCTTTTGGAGCTCTATCTGCAGTTAAATGATTGATCCTTTGGATATTTCCTGTGTTTTGAATCTCAAAATAATTTGCAGAAAGCGGTACCGTTAAAAACCCATTTGAAGGAATATCCAATGAAGCCATTGCGTGAGATAACATGCCTGTTAATTTCCCCCCTGAAGAAAACAAAGGTGATTCATCTAAAGTTGGAAGTTGATTTCCAAAACTTAAGGTTGGTGTAGTGATATAAACATCAATTGGACTTCCTGTCGTATTATTAACTTGTGCTCTAAATCTTGAAGGAGTAGATCGATTGACTTCTGCATTCATGCCTACAAACTCCCATTCATTACTACCACTGTGGGTACTTGAGTTGGTCCAACCTTTTGGTGCATTTGTCCTTACAAATGCAACACCTTTTTCTTTCACCTTCATATAAAATCCAAAATTCACTTGATCGTACATTGGCAAATCTTTTACAGCAGGTCTTGCCAATGCAGCTGGTTCTAATTTCAATTTACTACCAGCAGGAATCGTAAATTTTAAAACGTTATGCACTTCTGACAACTGAGGTGCTAAGACTTCCATTGTTACTCCTGTTCCAGAAATCTCCCAATCTGTCAAGGTTAAATTATCAGGTGTGAAGAAGGTAGCATTTTTAAATCGATTAAAGCTGGAGTTTTTATAATGAATCGCTTTCCCACTTTTCATATTGATAAAATTATTCCCTTTATCTAAAGTTAATCCTCCACCATAAGTACCCGTCAGTACAGAATTTTTAGTCTCACGGTTGAATTTTATCAATGGTATTTCTTCTTTTTGATTCGCCCCTTCTATCCTCATTTCTGATCCAATAATCTCTCCTTGTTTAACAAATAGATGACTGTATTTTGTAGAAAGTGGTTCGATCACTACTCCATTCATGATATTATTATTTCCACCATCGATTAACATCCCATAATCAAAACCACCTCCTGAAATTTGGCAATGATTCCAGGTATTCGAATTAATAAAACTATTACTTTGGTGATCCAAATGAATTCCAATCTTACCATGTCTAACTCTGACATTATTAAAAGATGCATATGCTATTCCTCCGCTATTCTCAGCATTTAATTTAAGACCTGTCCCAGAAATAAACCCACTAATCAAAACCTCAAATAGATAAACACTTTCCAATAATCTACCATTAGCTTCTAATACAACTCCTCCTAATGCATTCCCATCACTTTTATCTCTAATCACCAAATCTTTCAGACGGGAACTATGTCCCTCAATCTTTATGGCAAAATCATTTCCTTCATACCAAATCAAAGAACCATTATACGGGGTTTCTAAAGGATCACTTCCAGTACCTTCTCCAATCATAGAAACCCCATCTCCTATAATCACGGTTCTATTAATTCTATATATACCTTGTGGAACATACAACTTCCCACCTACTATTCTAGCGCTATCTAAGGCCATTTCAAAAGCATCGGTATCATCTGTTCTTCCATCTCCAACTGCCCCAAAGTCGGTTACTTTAAGTCCAAAAAAAGATCCCTCAATTGATCCCGCTCGTTCGGCATACAATGCTCGAGGAACAGACAAAATTTCGGAAAGACTTACCAAATCATAATTCGTCCCTCCATTTACATCTATTTCTACTTTGATAAAACTTTCAAATTGCCATTCGATAGAAGTAAACTCTCCACGGAGCGCTATCCCATCTCCAACATTTAAATTGACTACTCCATAATCATTGCTATTGACTTGATGCATTTCTGTATATATCGCAGGTAATGTTGCTTCATTTTGAATAATACTAATTTGTACACCAATCATTTGATTAGCGATGACAACTCCATCATTATCTCTTGCCACAGCTTGGTATCTAAATGTACTTTGAGCATAAATACTTACGGTAATGAATAGGAATAAAAAAACAATTACAGAACGGGGGAATACTTTATTAAAACTCATAATGATATGTGTATTTTATATAAGGAATGATCGCTATTTAAGTCTTAGAAGAACTACTACAATTATAGCTTACTAAAATTAATCTTGATTAAATGATATTTCGAATGATTGACACCTTATGGAATCAAGGCAAAATAATGTAGTAGTAATAATAACTTGGTAGGATAAATAACTGGGAAGTGTGTATTAGGTCTTTATAATACTTTGGGTTTTAATCGTCTTTCCTTCTTCAATTAATTTGATAAAATATGATCCTGAAGGTAAAAAGGAAATTTCATTAATTTTAACTGATCTATTACTTGGATAATTGATTCTTTGGGCTAAAACTTCTCTTCCATTTATATCAAATATTTTTGCCGTTAAAGCTTTTGCATGTAGTTTTCCAAAACGAAGCATTAATCGATTTTGCGTAGGATTTGGATAAATTGATACTTCAATTTCTTGTTCTTGATTGAGCTCTACTTCATCTACAAAATTTAATACAGATTTTGAATTTACCTTTTTAGGATTGTTTAAACTTCCTTGCTGAAAACCTTCTGTAATATGATTTACTTGGATAATTGAAGCGCTAAATACTTCTCCTATCGTCCAACAGATAGAAACTCCTTTATCATTTTTTGCAAAATCTCCAGAACTAGATATGACACTTCTAGATATTTGCTGGCTAAAGCTTAGATTACAAAATACGAAGACTAGGGTAATACTGTAAATGATTTTCATGATATTGACTATTTTAGGTGTGATGTTGTGATCCAAAGATAAAACAGAACCAGACATTTAATTTGTAAATGCATTACTCCTTGTGACATCATTGTACCATACATACAAATAAAAACATGTAAAATCATTTCAAAACAAAAGTTCATTCAAAAAATCTCCAGGAAGTTTTTTTTGCTCTAATAAGCTTATCTAAATTTTATTTCTAAAACGATTCTTAAATATTACTTTTAAGCTTTAAATATTGAATATTCTTAGAAATACATACTTATGATGAAAAAGGTGACTCTTCCATTTACGAAAGCCTTCATTTTGGATCATCAACTTTTGCGCTTAAATAATGAAACATCATCTGTTTCACAAGTTATTGATCAAATTGGTTATGTTCAGATTGATACCATTTCTGTGGTTCAGCGAGCTCATCATCATGTGTTGTGGAGTCGCTTGCCCAATTATCAATTAGCCGATTTACAACAAACGCAAGCCGAAGGAAGTATTTTTGATTATTGGGCACATGCTGCTAGCTATTTACCGATGAAAGATTATCGATTTAGTTTGTATCGAAAAGCGCAAATCGCAGCAGGTAAGGGACATTGGCATTACAAGAATCCCAAGATCATGAAAAAAGTATTGAAGCGTTTACAAAAAGATGGTCCATTGATGGCTAGAGATTTTGAAAAAGGATCTTTCGAAAAAACACATGCTTGGGGAAGTCACCCAATCAACCAGGCTTTGCGGCAACTATTTATGGAAGGACAAATTATGATTTCAGAAAGAATAGGTTTTCAAAAAAAATATGACCTGCCAGAAAGGATTTTAGCCAATCATGTCAATACTCAAATGCCAAGTCGATCGGAGTATCTTCAATATGTGATCCGTCGGGATGTAAAAGCTCATGGCATTATTAAAACTCGCGATCTAGGACATTTGCTGAAAGGCACAAAAAAAGATATCCAAAAAGAAGCCCAAAAAATGCTTCAGTCCGGTGAACTTTGCGAAGTACAAATTAAATCAAAAGGAAAGGATATTTATCTGGCTTTTACCGAAAAAATAGACCTTTTTACCGCTGCTCGACCTTCGTCGAAATTACAAATTTTGTCTCCCTTCGACAATGTCTTGATTCTTCGAAAAAGATTATTAGAGATTTTTGATTTCGATTATGTTTTAGAATGTTATGTGACTGCCGCTAAGCGAAAAGTAGGATATTTTAGTCTTCCGCTTTTATACAAAAATAATTTCGTAGGACAAATTGATTTAAAAGCAGATCGCAAAAAACAAATCCTTTGGATCAATAATCTTGTCTGGGAAAAGGATTTAAAAAACAAAAAATCAACAGTACTTGCTCTAAAAAAATCTATCAATCAATTCGCGGACTTCAATAATTGTACTGATATCCAAGTCATAAAAGAACGAAGAAAAGAGATTCAGCTTGGTTTTTAGACAAAAAATAGTAAATTAGTGGAGCATTTTGTTTCTGTAAAGTATATTTTACATCAATCAAAGATAAACGAAAACATACACCCAAAAAACATGGATCTACTTCAATTCCAACAAGGAATCAAAGATTTGGTCGCAAACGATAAACTGAATGAGGCACTCCAATACATCATTAAATTTTCGCAAGATGAAAATGGATATGATGATCTAGAGAAAAGCGCCATCATTAATAGTGGAAAATTGGATCGCATTGAACGCGAAAAAATGGATGATCGCATCAACCCTGATGACTACGCTGTCCAAAGAAGTCAAGTTTCTGCTGCTATTCTACAGATTGTTACCGAACTAAAACCTCCACCAGCTCCTATCGTCATTCCTTCTTCTAATAATGCAACACCAACGGCTGTAGCTAATAATGCGACAACGACTACTGATGATGTTAGTCAACAAGAAATCCGAAACATGATGATCAATCATGATAAGATTTTTTTAAAAATTATTTTGGCTTGTTTAGTGCTTTCTATTGGTTTCTTTATCTTCTTCATGATCAAGGGACCTTATCAATTGGGAGGTGCATTTTTTACTTCTGGTGCAGGAACCTGTTTCATTTACCTCAACAGTCAAAAACGAATGCTACAATCCATCCAAGCCTCCATTTAAAGTCCCATTTTCTAATTTCAGATCCAAAAAAACCTTATGAATCAATCAGAATTGAATGCCCTCCAAGCGCAGCTAAAACGAAATAGAACTCAATCCTATCTATTTCTCGCTTTGATGTTAGCTGGTGTATTGACCACTGCCTATTTATTTCATGAGTTAGATCATAAAAAGCAATTAATTGATGATCAAAATCAATTGCTCAAAAGTCAAAAAGAAGATATCAAGGCCAAAAATTTGAAGCTCGAAGAATTAAACAATCAGTTGTATTTACTCGATAGCCTTCAAGGAGAAGCCAGCGCAGTTGATCAAGAAAAAAGACAAAAACAAAGTTTGATTAAACAAATTTTTGACCTAGTCAATAAGACCAATAGCTCGATTGACATATCGAATTTATCTAATTTATCGGTAGCACAATTAGAAGGAAAAGTCAAATCATTAAATGCCGCAGCAGCCAACTTTGATAAAGAAAGATTAACAGCAATTAAATCTTTATTTAGTTCCAACGAAGGTAATCGAAAAAAAGCGCGAAGAACTTTATTGAAAAAGTATAGTACAGACCAATCCGTCATTCCTAACTTTTTGGAGGAAAGCCAAGGCAAGATCAATTTAGACAATAAAGCAACTTATTATCAATTCATCTATTTATTGACTCAGTTAGATCGTGATGTATTGACGAAAAATAAGGCCGGCTTACTCTCCTATTTTGAAATGGGTGAAAAAGCTGGACTTAATGGTAGTAGTACCAAAAGACAAATTGCCCTTGTGAAAGCTAAAATGAGGTAATTGATTTTATGAAGTTGTTTAAAAATAGCTTAATAAATTGTACAAAACAGAAAATCCTTTGCCTCATTTTACGGGCAAAGGATTTTCTCATTAAGGATATTGTCAAACTCGGCATTCAAGTTTTATTCAGTCACCTTGATAAATCTTGCTGTTTTAATAAGCTCTTTATCACTTTTTAAAAGAAGCACATAATCTCCTTCTGCTAAATCCTGTACAGAAATTATTATACTATTTGAATTTAAATTGTTATTAGTTATTCCATTACGAACTAACTGCCCAAGTTTATTTCTGATTTCAAAATTTAGATTGCTATATTCCGACTCTTCTATTGCTATCGTTAAATCATTTGCTACTGGATTCGGATATAATTTTATATTTTTAAGTAGCTCGTTTTGATTATTAGAGGAAGTACTATAAAAGGTCGCTGCAAATGATACATTATCCACTTGTAATTCCCAGATAGTTTCTGGCAAAGCAATAGAAGAAACAACCGAACCATCAAATGAATTAATCGTTAATAACACAAAACCTGAATCATCGGAACCTCTCAAAATGTAAGTCCCTGACAATTGATCATAGGCCACACCTCCAACTTGAAAACCCATGAAGTATCCCTCCAAAATAGGTGTTTCACTTAAAACCGTATGATCTCCTGTAGCCAAATCTATTTCAACAAAATATCCTTTTCTATTGTACATAAAAGTATAAGGATCAAACAAGGTAGAATCTACCTCACTGTACAATCCGTATAAAATATTCTTTCGATTATCATATTCAAAAAAACTGATTTGTCCATTTGTATTAGAATCATTGATGATCGGAGAATGCTCGACCAATCCTGTGGTGACATTCACAGTATATAATCTATAATCGTTGTTATTGTCCACACCAAAAAATATATATCTTTTATTGTTCGAATCGTAGGTAGAAGAACCAATGGCAATCGCACTAACACTTGGTAAGGAAGCCACCACCTCTGAAGAACCATCCTGCAAGTCAACTGCAATGATATCATTATTAGCACTACTGCCACTAGCAATTCCATAAGTGATCCCTGTTTCCAAATCAAATTCTAATTCTATTGGATGTTCCGAAGTGCTTGGACTTGCTAAGGTATTTTGATCGTTGACGCCCATCGAAAAGATTCTATAGGTTTGCTGATTATCTGGTCCCCAATAAATATAAGTTCCATTGGTATGATCGTAAGTCGAAGAGCCCACTGCAACAGCAGCAGAGTTTTCAATTTCAAACAAAGGACTTATGCTTGCAGAATAAGGATCTATCTGAATTAATTCGATGGGAGAAAAGATTTGAGAAGTATTCGTACTCCTCATGCCATAAAGCGTAATATTTTGTGCGGAAATACTCAAAGTAAAACAACAAAAAACAAGTGTAGATAATAAAATTTTCATTTGTTTAGTTTTTAGATTCATAACTTAATATATCGGCAAACAATTTTTCATAAAAAAAGTTTAATGAAATCTTCATTTTAGCTTTAAACAGCTTCTTTTTAAGAAAATAATTAATACGTATTAGGGTTTAAAATCAAGTGATCTTTTCAATATGTAATGAGGAAACCGATGGCCAGGAGAACAAATGGATAAATCCGTACTCCATCTTTTGAAGAACGATCTTAGAGTCATTCCCTTTAATATCTCAACTAAAACACATTTAAAAAATATTAATATTTATTGCATCTTTTAGCGGCTTATTGCGTATTTTATATAGTCCATGAACATCTAAAATATACAAATGAGTAGCAAGACTATCGCGCAAAAATTAGTAGCGCAACAAATCCACGAAGCACAGGTGACCAAAGAAATGATTTATTCGCTTTCCGCGAAAATGTATCAACTACAATCTTGGATTCAATTGAAGCGAGAGAAAGTGATCATTATCTTGGAAGGTTCTTCCAATCCAACCAAAGATCAATTTATCGATCAACTTCGTAAAAATTATCCTGAAACTTTCGTTAAATATTACAATGCGGACAAGATCATTGATGAAAAAATCAAATGGCATTTTCAACCTTTGATTGCCAATTTACCAGAAACTGGACAAATCACCATCTTTGATAATTGCTGGCATGGCAATAAAAAATATGCTCCATCCAGTCCTGATCATTTATCAGAAAGTCAATCCATTAGTCAACTCGAACAATCATTGCAGAGTGCTGGATATCAGATCGTCAAATATTGGTTTCAAGCCAATACTGAAAATTTTCAAGAATTGGTCCAAACCTTCGTCAGCAACAGTATTCATCAAAATAAAAGTGCACTTTTAGATCAATTGCATATTCGATCTTCTCATTCAAGTATACTTTCCATCAGCTATAAAGAGGAAATTGCTTGGCATTTGGCCGGTGGTAAAAACGCCATATTGGTTCTACATCATTTTGTAGATCAATTGAATATTCAAGATTTAAGCTTTAGCAATGCTTTGATAGAAATGCCTTTGCTAGACAACAGTACCGATCTCATTTGGGCGAAAGCCAAAGAAAATATCATTTCCCTAAATACTTTTCATCCCAATTTCCCCATTGCAAAGGAAATCCAAAAAGCCATGGAAACCTACACTAAAAATGGAGTGGTATTGGATAAACCTGCAGAAGGACTGGATACTTTTCGAACCATTGCAGCCAAGGTGATGACGGAGAAAAAAGGTTTGACTTGTAAACCAGAACAAATATTACCGATAGACGGAACCACGGCAGGTATTTTTACCATCACTCAATTTATTCTTCGCCCAGGAGATGAAGCCATCGTTTTTGATCCGGTTGAAAATTGTTTTAGCAAAGCCATAGAAGCGCGAGGTAGTAAAGTCGTTTATGCTTCTACAAATACCCAGACAGGAAAATTCGAAATTGAAAGTTTAGAAAAATTGATAACGCCTCATACCAAAATGATTTGCTTGAGCAATCCGCAAAGTTTATTAGGTCGAGTCATGCGATGGGATGAGTTGTTTGAGATTGGAAAATTGGCCATTAAATATCAGCTTTGGATTTTGAATGATGAAAGTTGGTCTGATGTTATTTATTCTCCTCATCATCACTTTCATATTGGTAGCTTACATGAAAAAATCGCTGCACTAACTATTTCTATTTATGGATTCTCCAAAACATTTGGTTTAGCTGATTTACCTGTTGGATTTATAGTAGCACCAAATAATATCATTCTTCAAAAATTGATGCAAGTATCGAATATTCATACTCGAGGAACTGGCGTGAGTACTTTAGCTCAGGTAGCTGCTACTGCTGCTTTTCGAGATGCTTGGTATTGGAAAGAAGCATTTGTGGATCATCTACAAAGCATGCGAGATTATATGGTAGAAAGATTTAATAAAATGCATGGAGTTCAATGCAATACTCCGGAAGGTACTTACGTTTTAATGGTCGATATTACAGCATTTGGAATGAACAGTAAAGAAATGTGCGACTATCTTTTGCAAAATGCCAAAGTCGCCGTCCTACCTGGAACCGCAAAATGGTCCGGACCTACCACAACAAAACAAATAGGGATTAGTTTTTCATCTTCTAAAGCAGTCATCAAAGAAGCTTTGGATAGAATTGAACAAGCCTTAAATGCTTTACCTCGTTATCAAAAATTATCAAAAAATTAATTCTAATAATACTTATTCCCACTACTTTTAAATTACTTTATTAATGAAACTCTCAAAATTTGTCAACAAAATTAAAGCTAAAACAACAACTGAAAAAACTAAAGCATCTCCATCTACTCGTAAATTTGTAACCACTAATTTTCAAGAAAGTTATGATGTCCAAGAGTATCACAATCCTATGTTAGGGATTAAACGAGACTAAATTTTTAGTTCTGCTCAGCTCTATCCTGATTCAGTAAAATTGCTGACTTGAGTAAAAAAAAGAGGCTATTTCATATCTACGTTTTTCATAAAAATGTAGATATGATACAGCCTCTTTTTTGTAGGATTAAGTTCCTATTTAAATTCGCCGTCTATTATTGCACGACTACTTTTCCATATAACGCTCTTCCTTTTTCTGTTTTCACAGAAATGGCATAAATTCCTTTTTCTTTAATGCTAAATGTAGTGTTCACATCTTGAAGCAAAATTCTTTGAATCACTTTTCCTTGGATATCAATGATTTCCAATTCGGATTGTAAAAGAGACTCCCCTACTTCTACTAAGAATTTTCCAGATGAAGGATTTGGAAAAATATTTAATTCTTCTTTAGTTAAGGTTTCCACTTTCGTTGAAAAATCCGCGATTACTTTTGTCGCATCGTCACTTACATTTTCATCATTGGCACCATCTATAACAGCGATAACCGTACTTCCTTCGTCCATTAAACCTTGAAAAGAAGTGAAAGAATGAGTGTAAGCATCTCCAGCTAAAATAGGAGCACCTAAAGTTTCTTCATAAATAAAAGTCCCATCAACATAGTAAGAAACGACTCCAGCAGAAATGGGTTCTGATCCAGTATTTTTGATCACAAAATCAATTCCTGTAAAGTTAGTTCCATCATTGAGCAGGATGATTCTTTCTGCTCTTAAGTTATTATAATCTTCATACCTCGTATCACTCTCTTCAACTAGATAGGCATGAATTCGATAATGAGGTTCCGTATGTCCCATGTTATTGTATCCTGTATTCATGAGGTTGGTATAATCTTGCAAGGCATAATCCAAAGTCATCATCTGACCTGGCGTCATATTTCCTGTAAGGTTGTAAGTATAAGGTTGGACCTCTTGACCAGGACACCAACCAGAACGACTAGGCGTCCAGTTACCACCTTGATTGGCACAAGGATTTTGACCACAATCATTTTTCCAAAGGTTGTGATTGTCTTCTACTGCTCCATTGACCACCAATTGATGCGTTTGATTTGAAAATTCAGCAGCGTTATTAGTGTTACCTTGACCATGACCGGAAATCGTCATTCTCATATGACTGGATTGGCTATGATCCGCAATCATCATTGATCTTTCTGGAAGATTATCATCGTTTACGGAAGGATCACCATAGACCCAATAATCGGTTTGCCACAAAGGATTAAGCTTAGAATGTTTTGGAGCGGAACCTTCAACAAATTCCATATCACAATTCAATAACCAACCCGATGTTCCAAAAACCTGAATGAATGATTTGAAAATAGTTGGCCCAGTTAAAATACTTTTGAAGTCTGTTACGTCCACCGTCCAAGGCCCACATTCAATTCCGTAAGGTGTAATAAAACGGACAATCTCTACATCACCATCTGGAGTTTGAACAGAAATTTTTGCGGTTTGATCCCAAGGATCACATCCGGTATTTGGACATTCCACATCAAAGTGAATCAAGATTTGTTCAAAGTCTTCCATGTTTTCAGGAAGGTTAGCAAGTGTAGCTTGTGTTTGACCAGCACTTCCAAAATTATGTTGTTCCTCGTTGATTAGGTTGACAATAGTTCCACCACTTGGTCTTTTATAGCGATAAGAAAGGCCATCATTTAAATCATTTCCATCATCAGCATAAGCCGTTTTAGCACTGATCAAGTTAGTATTATTTCCAGTTAAATCTAAAGGTGTTGACATGACTAAAGTCGTCATTTCGCCTGGAGGCAAATTCACGTTAAACGTTTCTGTTAAAGACGGCAAACCATTAATCGTCAGTTCTACTGGAATACTTGATACCGTTTCTCCTCCATAATTTTGAACCGACACTTGGACCTTTGTTGGTCTTTCGAAAACGCTCAAAAGATCGGGCGCCGTAATGGCTAAAACACCAATATCAAAATCAGGAATAGAAAATCCATCGGACCAAGTTGCTTGGTTCAAATTGCCTTCACAACTATTATCCGCCAGGTTGGCAGTAATATTTCCCATTCCTTCCTCCATTGGTAAATAAGCTACTAAACCTGCTTCAGATCCGGTGAAAGAGGTCGTCAAATTATCTGCAATTTGATCAGCTGTTCTAGCTACATTCCAAATACGAACTTCATCAATTATTCCGTTAAAAACTCGACCTGGCCAACCAGGAGAATCGCCTATCAATAAATCAGTTGTCACATTATTGGAAGGGGTTCCTGGAATAGGTACGGCGCTAACCAATTCTCCATTGATAAAAATACTAGCCGTATTTGAAGCATATACACCTGCAACATGATACCATTGATTCGTGTTCATTATTGGATCGGAGACAGCCTCATGCCAAGCAGCACCAGTTGCGATTACAAAACTCAATGACCCATTTGCACCAGCTCTTAATGAATACCCTTCGTTAGGAGCAGGTTGTGGGTGTCTATCTTTATTAATAATAGATCCTTGCCAAAATTCGGTTTTCCATTCATCTGTAAAAATCCATGCTTCAATCGTAAATCCATCTCCAAGATTAAAATTATCATCATGGCAAAGTGAAATAAATCCAGTGTTGCCATCCAATGCAATTCCTGAAGTTTGTGCAAAACAAGTATTTGCAAGGAATACAAAAAATAAAACGCGTAATAATTTTATCATTGTGTAAGTTTTTTGTTAAAAAATATGCTATCAATTTTTATTTCTAGGGTATAAATTTATTGTTCAATGTCCCACCACATTCTAGCGGTGATCACATCTCCTCCATCCAATTTGGAAACGGCTTGGTCATAGTTTATTCTATTATTGACTTCTTCACTTCGGGGATATCGCAATCTCCGAGGAATTTCACCGTCCGTTTCTCCATCCGTAAAACCTGGCGTTAATTGAGGAAAACCAGATCTCCGATAATTCGCATAAGCTTCAAAACCATCAAATAAAAGTGCTATCCATTTTTGAGTATTGATTTGTTCTTTTGCTCGAGAAGGATCGTATTCTATGTCATTTTCTTCCAAATAATCTTCTATGTCATCATCGTCAATAGGTTCTGCATTGGGATATAAAGATAATTGTTGGCAGGCCGCATATACTCCACTTTCATAAGCTTCTTGAACATCTCCGGACACCCAGTTTAATAAGATCGCCTCAGCTCTTAAAAATTCAACTTCTGCAAAACTCATGTAAATCGCTGGTGAATCATAAGTCACTATTACATCGCGACGAGGTTGCGCAAAAACAAAATCATTGGTTCCTGTTGGAATACCATTCGGTCTTCCTAGATGATTTCCAGAACCTACCGTGTTATCTATAGAACCATCATTTCTATATGTTTCCATTAAATTGTCTTCTCGCGGATCATCATTATTAATCACAAAATTTACTAACTCATCACTATATCGAAATAAATGCCCCGTTACGCCAAAGTCTTGAAAAACTTCTCCTACTCCATTGGCATTTTTTCCATCTGTGTTTGATCCTGAAAAAGAAATAAAAGCAATATCCTCATGGCTGGTCATCACCCCATTTGTCAATGCTAAATTTCCAACCTCTTGAGCCAGATCAGGGTCTACGTTAGAAATACGCATCGCAATTCTTAGCAATAGTGAATTCCCAAATTTCTTCCATTTTGAAACGTCGCCGGCAAATAAAATATCCGCACTTCCAACTTGGTCTTTACCAGCATCTAAATTATTAATAGCTCCTTTGAGTTCGCCAATAAAAGCATTGTAAATATCTTGTTGATCATCAAACTTAGGTTGGGTAAAAACAGCGCCCTTATTTGCTTCAGCGTATGGAATATCACCATACATATCCGTCAATTTTTGAAAGAAAAAGACCTTGAAAATGATGGCCATACTTTGTAGATTTGATCCATCTTCCGTAGTCGTGATTAGGTCTTCTACATCTTTTCCAATTCTCAAATAAGACATATTCCACCAAGCACTCAACCAATCTTCATTGGTGGTATTATATCTATCCGGCTCCCAATCACCAGAAAGCTGTTGCGCCCATTGAGAACAATAAATCAAATTGCCACGCCATTGATCAAAACGGGCACTAGAGGCCCTATTCAACACATAAGAAAATTGCAATTTGGGATCAACACTATCCGGTTCTGTTGGATTTGGATTGGTGTTGATTTCTCCAAAATCCTTAGTGCAAGCACTTAAGAGCAACAGCAAAGAAAAAAGAAAAAGTGATTTATATATTTTCAAAATAAAAGATTTTATTTTTTTAGCGTCCTAAAATTTCACGTTTAGATTAAGTCCATAAGATCTCGTACTTGGTAAAGCAGCATATTCAATTCCAATATCACCGTTGGTCGCTGTATAGATAGATTCTGGATCTAGGCCAATGACATCCAATCCATTGGTAATAAAAAATAAATTTCTTCCGACTAAGGAAATAGTGGCGGATTTGATAAACTGAGTTTTAGCTAAAAGATTTTTATTGAACGTGTAGGAAAGAGACAATTGTCGAAACTTAATGTAAGAAGCATCATAGACATTCTCCTCACTGATACTTGAAATCCTTTCATAAAAATTATCGATTCTTGCGGGAGTCGTGTTAGGTGTTTCGCCATCAATGTCCACTCCTTCTCCGATGATCATAAAATCTGGATTATCTCGTCCTTTCACACTCTTAACATGTTTTCCAAATAAATAGCCAAAGCTACTTGTCGTAGAAAGAATTTCGCCACCTTGTTTGGTATCAATGATAAAAGATAGTTCCCAATTCTTGTAGGAAAAAGTAGAGGTCAATCCACCATACCAGTCGGGATTAAAGTTGCCTAAAACTTCTTTGTCCTCTGCAATTTTCGGCAAACCATCTTCATGAATAATTAGTCCTGCCTCATTTCGAGCATATACATTTCCTAAAATATCACCAATTCTTCCATCTTTTTGTGCGACAATATTGGCAGAAAAAGTTCTATCTGGTCCAAAATTCAAT
Organism: uncultured Saprospiraceae bacterium; assembly: GCA_964441245.1. Lineage (GTDB taxonomy): Bacteria > Bacteroidota > Bacteroidia > Chitinophagales > Saprospiraceae > JALZUU01. Next base: position 16,513 of record CAYTVR010000012.1, read on the forward strand.
TCTGTAATGCCTTCATTTAGACTAATAACCTTATTGGTATTTTTTGTAAAATTAAAAGCCAAATTCCACTCAAAATCTTGTTTACGGATCACTGCTGCTTGAAGCAACAGTTCTACTCCTTTATTTTCAATCTCTCCAGCATTAATCACATAAGACGCATAGCCAGTAGAAGTTGGCAAGGGACTATTAAAAATATGTTTACTCGTTCGTTGACGATAATAGGTAAATTCTAATCCAAATCGACTGTTGATAAATTTCATATCCGTTCCGAACTCAATTCCAGTGGTAATCGCAGGTTTCAAAAATGGATTTGCATAAGTATCATTCAAAATATTAGCAAAGGTAACCTGATCACCAACCAATTCCTTTAATTCATCAATATTGATCAAATAACTAGGGACTAATGAGTAGGGCTGAATTTGACCGATCGCACCAGAGGTACCATAACCAGCTCTCAACTTCGCAAAGCTGAGCCATTCCGGTGACTTGATGGCATCCGACCATACAAAACTTAAAGAACCTGAACCATACAAAACGGAGTTGTCTGAGTTGTCAATATCTCTAGGATTGGTCAGTACGGAGAAGTAATCTTTTCGGACAGAACCATCAAAGTATAAGTAATTATTAAAGGAAATGGTGGTCGTTGCAAAAAGGGAATTGATTCTTGATTTTCGCTCAAGCCGAGCTTTTGGAAAAACATTCATCATGTTGCTGATTTCACTTAATCGAGAAATAATGTAACCACTTCCAATGACACCTCTTGAGGTATTAGTAAAATCTGTTCGAGTGGTTCCTGCATTTATTTCTAGGCCAAACTTCGTATTGAAGTCTTTTTTATAATTAATAATCACATCATAATTTCTTTCCTTCACTTCCATGGTATCCAAAAACATTACCCCTTCCGGTCGAAATTGAGTACCGTCAATTTCCGCACTAAAAAAATCTTGTTTACTTTGATCCGTAGCCATTCGCCCTTGAATGGAAAGTCCTTCCATAATCTCCCAACGAGCACTTAGATAAGCAATTATTCTATCCTTTCTATCCTTGTTTTCTGCCTCCAATGGGCCCCAATACGGACTTAGAGTAAAAGGATTATTGGACCAATAAATAGGGTTACCGTCTATATCCCTCGTTTGTCGAAAAACTTCTTGTGGCAGATTATTGGGTCCAACAATAAAGTACTTAGAAGGATTACTAGGGTTATCGGTAAGGTTGGTTCTGTTATCTGCTTTTTCGTGTGCGTAATTGATTTTTCCATCAATACTAATGTTCTTAGTTGGATTAATATTCAGATTCAAATTAGCGGTGTAACGATCATAAGAAGTATTTGGAATAATACTTTGATTAGAGAGCTGCGAAAGAGAGATTCTCGTATTGATCAATTTATTTCCACCTGTGAATGATAAATTATTTGTCCAAGTATTTCCCGCTTGGTAATAAGACCGAATATCCTCTTCTCCAGGAGAGGAGTAAGGAATGGTTTCTCCATTAAAAATAGTGATAGGACTTCCATCTAATTTACCTCCCCATGATCGCCAATTTTCAAATGACTCTTGTTGATTAGCAGGTTTTAGTCCATTAGCTCCTTGTCCATATTCTTGTTGAAAACGAGGTAAAATCGTCACTTCCTCAACGGTATAATTAGTAGAATATTCTACGCCAATGCCTTTTTGCTTTTTTCCTTTTTTGGTCGTAATGACCAGTACCCCACTTCCTGCTCTAGCTCCATATAAGGAAGATGCCGCCGGACCTTTCAAAACGGTAATGCTTTCAATATCATCCGGATTGAGTGAATTAAAACCATCACCAGAATCTCTTCCTCCATAAAGACCTCCAGAAGATACGTTGGTATTATTAACAGGTATTCCGTCAATGACCACTAATGGTCCATCGCTACCACCAAACTGCGAAACACCTCGAATGACAATTCTCGTAGCACTCGTTGGACCGTTAGAAGGTTTAGTAATTTCTAAGCCCGCAACTTTTCCAGTTAATTGTGCGGCGACCGATACTTCTTTAGCTCGATTTAATTCATCGCCGTCAATTTCAGAAAAGGAAAAACCAGCCGCTTTTTTTTCTTTTTCAATGCCATAAGCAGTTACGAGAACTCCATCCAATTGAAAAGCATTTTCACTGAGGGTAACATCAATTTTTGCCTGCCCATCCACCTTAACATCTTGAGAACTATACCCCAAATAACTAAATCGTAAAATCGCATTTTCGGAAATGGTAATGCTATAATTTCCATCAAGATCTGAAAGAACACCATTATTAGTGTCCATCTCTAATATCGTTGCACCAATTACAGGAGATTGATCCTCCGCACTCATTACTTTTCCAGTAATAACCGTTTGACTACTTAATAAAGAACAGTAAAATGATAGAAAAAGAAAAAGAAAGGTAATTCTCATTTAAATAATGGTTTGAAAATTATAAAAGTAGCGATCTCCACAGGTAAAAATGCATGACTAAGTCCTTCAATTAATATATAAAAAGAGTAAGAGACCCTATTTTTAATAAAGTGTGTAAATATAAATTATTTTGCAGAATATGATTCCAGAAAATTCATAATTCTCCTCATTATGAACATAACTAGCAAATATTTGTCATTTCTAAATCTATGGGGATCTAATTTGAGGACTATGGATATTTTAAATTTCTAAATTCAAGCATAATTGCTTAATTTTCAGAAAAAAAGAACATGAGACTTTATCCCTTTTTATCATCCGTTTTTCTTAGCCTATTCTTATTCATCAGTTGTCAAAATCAATCTACTGCTCCTCCAGATACCAGTCAAGAAAATGGTCATCAATTGGGGCAAATCTATTTGGAAGTAACTGGCGATCCAGAAGCTCAAGCTCATTTCAAAAAAGGACTATTACTATTACATAGTTTTGAATTTGATGATGCAGCGACCGCTTTTGATGAAGCTTTGGCAATTGATTCTAATTTTGTCATGGCCACTTGGGGTAAAGCGATGACTCATAATCATCCGCTTTGGCGCGAACAGGATACAGAAGCTGCTCGAGAAGCCATGTCCCTTTTGGGAAATACGCCAGAAGAACGTTTAACGAAAGTCACTACTGAATTAGAAAAAGATTTATGGCAAGCCATTGAGGTTTTATACGGCCCAGATGGAGATAAAAAAGAAAGAGATATTGCTTACAATCAATATTTGGAAAAGCTTCAAAAAAAATATCCAAAGAATCATGAAGTATCTGCCTTCTATGCCCTTTCTTGCTTGGGCGCCGTCAAACTAGGTCGAGATGTAAAAGCTTATGAAAAAGGAGCTGCAATCGCACAAAGTATTATTGATGAAAATCCAAATCATCCAGGAGCTTTACATTATTTGATTCATTCCTATGATGATCCAGAACATGCTGCTTTGGCCTTAACTGCCGCCAATAGTTATTCTAAAGTAGCTCCCGATGCTGCCCACGCTTTGCACATGCCTTCTCATATTTATGTGGCACTCGGGATGTGGGATGAAGTCATTAGTTCCAATATTGCATCTTGGGAAGCAAGTATCAAACGAATGCAACGCAAAGAGTTAGATAATGATGCCAGAAGTTACCATGCTCTTCATTGGTTATTGTATGGTTATTTACAAAAAGGCAACATGGAAAAAGCGGATAGAATCATGGCTGATATGCAGAGATATTTTACCGCCTTATCTTCCAAAGAAGCGCGTAATTATATGATTGCGATGAAAGGAAATTATCTCGTAGACAGTAATAATTGGGATAGTGAATTTGCTAATATCGAAGTGGATGATAAGGATCTAAATATTCAATTTCAAGCCATGAATTCTTTTATGAATGGTTATCAAGCTTGGCGCAAAAAAGATTTGACGGAACTAAAAGAAATTATTGATCAATTGGTCACTCGTCGAACGGGAGCAGGCTTTGTAGCCAAAGATGGTGGAGCAAAAATGTGTAGCAACACTTCTGCGGTAAAACCAAATAAAAGGGATGTTGACAAAGCACGTTTAGTGGAAATTCAATTGCGCGCTTTACAAGCTCAGTTACAAAATAAATCTCCAGAAGCTGAAAAACATTTTAAGGATGCCATTGTTTTGTTAGAAGAAATAAAATATTCTTATGGTCCGCCAAAAATCATCCTACCTCCTTATGAAATGTATGGTGATTGGCTGCTTTCGCAAAATAGAAAAAAGGAGGCTTTAGAACAGTTCCAAAAAGCATTGAATAGAGGCCCTAAAAGAAAAAAAGCACTAAGAGGAAAAGCATTAGCACAAAGTACGTGAAGTGAATATTGAGTATCTAGTTAAAAACAATTATCAACCATTTTTAATAGCAAAAAATCCTATGTCAAAAAAAGATATTCGCCCCAGTATTCCTACGATTATAAATGAATTGGAAACCAGTCCCTCGGAGCGATTTCAGAATCTTACGATGCGACCGATATTGAAAATGCAAAACGATTTATTAGTTCAAATTTTCAAACAATATATCGAAAAAAGAAAAGGGGTTTATCACCAACTTTCTATTCCAAAACGCCAAGAGTATATTCAAAAAAGTATTCAACAAGATTTAAAGTTTAAGCATTTTTTAGTCGGTACCATCGTCGGACAATTTACATTAGAAGAGTGGACTTTATTTCAAGAACAAGAAAAGGAACTCATTCGTAGAATGACTGTAATGATTATTGCCCGATTACAAGATCAGATGTTGGTTGCTGATGCTTAACTTAATCGAAACAATTAACCTCTGACTATCAACACTTTACGATTCTAAGAAAGGAAAAACATAAACATGCGTTTAGTTGATTCTTCATCGTTTCTTGGTCTTAATGACCATTTTATTTTAACATTTCTTTAATTCTCTTGTTTCGCACATTATGTATCAAAATTTCGTTATTTGTGTAGAAATCTAAAACTATTTTACTTACACCGACAAAACACTCGAATTATGAAAAGATTAAGTTTGCTCTTACTCGTCTGTACTTTGATATTCGCCACTTCCTGTAAAGATGATGATGATACCAATCCGGATGAGACGATACTCAGTTATGATGGAGATAATTTCTCCGGTCCTCTTCTTCCTGCAGGCACCAATGAAGCTGCGATCCTTTTTCCAGCATCCACGATGGCTCAACACGTTGGGAAACGTTTGACACAAGTTGAATACTATATGGGTGCTCAACCAGCCGGAGCAAGTGTCATTGTATCTGGACCTGGAACCAATAGTACACCTGGCTCTATCATTTATGATGCAGATGTGACCAATTCCATCCGCTTTCCAGAATGGAATACGCATACCTTAGCCAATCCAATTGAAATTGATGGAACGGATCTTTGGATCTCCGTAGGTTTACTTCACAATAATCAGCAACAATCCATTGGCTGCGATTCTGGCCCCAACAATGCCAATGGAGATTGGCTTTACCAAGAAGTAGACAACACTTGGGAAACCTATATTGACCGTACCGACGAAAGTATCAACTGGAATATCAGAGGCATTTTAGAAGAGTAAATTTTCACTAAAATACATCTTCTTTTTTAAGAGGATAAGGCTACAATCTGTTCTTACGATAGAAATATTTAAATAAGAACATGTTTAATTTTTTGCTTCCTGATAAATTTTAAACATGCTCTAAGCTCATTCTATCGCAAGAACAGATTTTTTATTAAAGCCAAAACTATGACCATTACGATTCGACAGGAATTGCCTTCCGATTATCAAGCGGTCTTTCAAGTCATTGAAGCCGCTTTTAAACCTGTAGAATTCAGCGATCATCAAGAACATTTTTTGGTCGAAAGACTAAGAAAATCCAATGCTTTTATTCCATCCTTATCTCTGGTCGCCAAAAATAATCATCAAATTCTTGGACATATTATTCTCACTAAAATTCACATTCGTCATGCTAATCATTCCTTTGATTCTCTAGCATTAGCACCAGTATCGGTACTTCCTTCTTTTCAACAAAAAGGCATTGGTAAAGCATTAATTCTTGAAGCGCACAAGGTGGCAAAATCTTTAGGTTTTAAATCTATCGTTGTAGTGGGACATGAAGATTATTATCCAAAATTCGGATATCAACTCACTAGTCAATTCGGTATTCAACTTCCCTTTGAAGCTCCCGAAAAAAATTGTATGGTTATTGAGTTAATTAAAAACGGCTTACAAGGAGTTAGTGGAATGGTCGAATATGATAAAGCGTTTTTCGAATGAAGCCCAAGCATTACATTTGTTCAGAAATTTAATTTAGAGTATCTTGCTACAAAATAACAATTATGAGAAATTCGATATTTCTAATACTCTTATGTTTTGTACTTGGTCTTGCAATGACGTCTTGTAAAAGTGATACCAAACAACCGGTCAATACAGAGACTACACCTCAACCTGCTGAAAGGAAAGGTAAAGAATTCACCTCTGCCTATATTTGTCCTATGTATTGTACGGGAAGCGGTAGTAAAAAGCCTGGCAAATGTTCCGTTTGTAGAATGGATTACGTAGCCAATGATAAGATCAAAAAACCAAATGGACATGAAGGTCATGACCATGGTCACGATCATGATCACAGCCATGATGGACACGATCACAGTGGACACAATCACTAGTTTTTTTTGAAAAAAATTCTGAACGTAACAATCATTGAATTTTAAATCGCCCTCAACTAGACTTTAGCTTTTTGTTTCTGGTTTATCTTGTAAAATCAATTACTATCGTATTAAGCAAACAAAAGTGATTAACGAAATATACTTTTCTACGTACTAGGAACCAAACACTAATGACAAATGACTAAATCCGAGTTCACCTTTTCCTAAGCTTTCCAATCATGCGTTCACTCTTTTATTTCACTATCCTATTGGGCTGTTTTATCCAATGTAAAAACACGACCAATAACTCCTCCTCTACTTCTATTTTAGAAAATATTTCCTGCGATACAGGAGAAGGAGGCATGTCTAATTTCTTTGTTTCTGAAAGCGGACAACTTTATCTTTCCTGGATATCTTTTAAAACAGATAGCTTAGACGCCTTGATGTTTTCTTACTTAGAAGACGGAGAATGGAGCACCCCAAAGATGATTGCACAAGGAGAGGATTGGTTTGTCAATTGGGCAGATTTTCCCTCTTTGGTAGCCTATCCAACGGAAGGAGAACAACTCGCAGCGCATTGGTTACAGAAAAGTGCCGCTGGAACTTATGATTACGATATTCGAATTGCTCAATCACCAGATGGAGGAAATAATTGGTCCAATTCTTTTATTCCTCATCAAGATAAAGTAAATGCAGAACATGGTTTTGTTTCCATGCTTCCAATTGCTCCCGATCGAATTTTTGCCACTTGGCTCGATGGTAGACAGACCAAAACGGAACCTTCAACGGAAAACTCTGATCATGGACAAATACATCATCATAATCATGGAGCGATGACTTTACGCACGGCCTTATTTGATCCTAATGATCAACTATATCAGGAAGAAGAGTTGGATGATCGCGTTTGTGATTGTTGTCCAACTAGTGCGGCTTTGACTAGCAATGGTCCCATAGTTGTTTATCGAGATCGTTCTGAAAAAGACGTTCGAGATATTTATATTTCACGCCAAGTGAATGGAGAATGGACTACACCACAAGCAGTTTATAACGATCAATGGACGATCAAAAGTTGTCCAGTAAATGGTCCTGTAGCTGTGGCTAAATATGATCAAGTCGCCGTCGCTTGGTACACAGAAGCGAAAAAACAAGCTCAAGTGAAAATTGCTTTTTCTGATGATGCTGGTGCCAATTTTGATGCACCTTTTATCGTTTCTGATCATGCGCCATTAGGTCGAGTTGATTTAACTTTATGGGAAGGAAAAGTTATCGTCACTTGGTTAGAAAAGGAAGAGGATGAAGCCAAGATTCAAATGGCCATTTACAACAAAAGTGGTCAACTAGAAGATACAAAAACCTTGACCAATACCCTTGCAACACACCAAAGTGGATTTCCTAAAACCGCCTCTATAAATGGTCAGGTATATCTTACTTGGACGGTAGTTGATGGAGAAAAAACCAACATTAAAACGGCAAAAATTAATTTATAAATGAATAAAGAAGCACTTCACTGGATTTTAAATAATATTCAGGGTAAAGATATCAGGCAAATTAATAATCTCCTTCCCGATCAATTTGCGCAATATTTTAAAGTCTTTTTTCCGCTGGCTTTCGCCAAAAATTTTCCTTTCGATGAATATCGATACGAGCCCGATACGATAGAAAATATGAACAAACGATTAGCTATAGGAAAGGAGTTTTTCGAAGCCAATACTTGGGAGAAAATAAAAGAAGAAAAACTAGAACCGATCTTCTACAAGCAGTTAGCCGAGCTTCATCAACTTCCTTTTGACGCTACACTATCTCTGAAAAAAATCATCCGCAAATTAGGAAGAAAGCCCATACATATTCAACGATCAATGGACTATGAGATTCAAATGATTCTTCATTTAACTCAGTTATTAGGAACAAAGGAAAAAGTTGTTTTTTATGGCAATGGTGGACATCATTTTGAATCTGCAGGTTCATCATTTTTAGGAGAATGGATGGTCAATTCTGATTTGACTCTTTTTGAAAAATTATATCGTCAATTGAACGAAAACAACAGTTTGCCATTCCCTCTCTTGCCACAATATATTTTTGAAAAAAACCACCGTTGGTGCATGGCCATTCCGAAAATTTTGGGAACTGATTATTTAATCATTGGTGTGGATGATGTACTCGCGCAATCCTTAAAATCTACTTCGAATATTGAAGTAATGGAGTTAGAGTATACTAGCCAACATATCGGATAAAATACATGAGGCAATATATTTTCTATAACCATGGCTTTAATGTATAAAAAAAGAGCGTTTTTCCGGAGAAAAACACTCTTAATTCTATCTTCATTCAGGTCATAAAACCTGATCATTCATTTCAATTCTAGTACCGACGGTTGTATCCGCCACCACCGCCGCCGCCGTAGCCGCCGCCGCCGCCACCACCATATCCACCGCCACCGCCGCCATAGCGATCGTTACGTGGTTTTCTTGGTTCAGCTTTTTTTACAACAATTGTTCTACCATCAAACTCATTGTCGTTAAGGGCATCAATTGACGCTTGAGCTTCATCATCATTTGGCATTTCAACAAAACCATAACCTTTTGACCGACCAGTAAATTTGTCCATAATGATCTTTACAGAATCTACTTCTCCATACCCTTCGAACAATTGACGAAGATCACTCTCTTGAGTGTCAAAATTCATTTTTGCTACAAAAATGTTCATCTTAAAAAATTTAATAATTAAAAAAATCGGGGAACTAAACTAATACGAGAGACCTTATGCAGCAAAAAACTTTAAAATCTTTTGGAGTATAAAAAGCAAACTACTTCTATAAGGAATACTCTAGAGTGTTAAGTAATATCGCAACAAAAATAAGGGTAATTCTTCAAGGAAAAAAGGGGCAAGACAAAAATAAATCTTATTGAATCTATATTTTACTGATTATCAGTATTTTACCTTTAAAAAAACAACTAAAATTAGTTCCATTTAAACGACAAAAAAAAGCTAAAAAACAACTTTTTAGAGCTGTTTTTTAGAAATTATTGGGCAATAAAAATCTTTTTATTATCCCCCTAAAATGGCTATTCCAAATGATTCCAAGCGCTGATTTTATTCTCTTTTATCTGTAAGATCGCGTAAAGTAGCCCAAGACCAAGCAAACCAAATAAAGATTGAGTCGGACTTATTCCTATGTAAGTATTCATCGCAAAGGCCAATAAACTTGTAACTACAAAACCATAGAATCCAAGCTTTTTCCATTGAAATAGCATAACCGAAAAAACCACATTTAAAATGGCGATTGCCCCCATCAAATATAGCATAGGTTTGGGTATTTGAACAGGAAGACTGGTCGCAATTATTTCACTCATAAAAAAATAAGACAGCGCAGTTAAAGCATTTCCAATAATCATAAATATCAGCCAAGCACTGACACAACCATGTCGTTTTCTTTGTGAAGATCCATTTTCAAAATTGTCAAGAATCTCTTCCATAATTGATGATATTTTAGGTGATTAAAATGAGTATAAAACGTTTTCCCTATAAGCATTTTCATTATATACAGGCCTAAACATTTAATTTGTAAATATTATACTAAAAAGTAATTTTCAGTTAACAAAAATAGCAAAAAAAAAGGTATTTTTAAGAGCATAGAAATTAATCATTTTAGTCGTTTTTTTCTATGCAATTCATATAAGTAGCTTGACCTACTTACTTTTTAATTCTTCGACAAATCCTGTGTGTCTAGACATTTAAAATTCAACGCTTCCTCTGGTTGCTTTATGAATGTCCATACATGTGTATGTACAAGATTTGTCGAAGAAGGTACTTTTTAAAAACAACATTGACAAAATGAATAATAGTAAATACTTTATCATCATTAGCATTTTATTTTGTATTTTTTTCGCATCCTGCCAAAATACCTCAACAGTTTTAGAAGTCAAGAAATGGGAAAAATTGACCCTCTCTTTTGAAGGCCCCTCAACAAATGAATTAGCTGAAAATAATCCTTTTCTCAACTATAGATTGATGGTCAAATTTACACATGCCAACAAAACAATAACGATCCCTGGTTTTTATGCTGCCGATGGAAATGCTGCTGAAACAAGTTCTGATTCTGGAAACATCTGGAAAGTTCATTTTAGACCAGATCAAGAAGGAGAATGGACCTATGAAGTTTTCTTCAAAAAAGGAAAAGATATCGCCATAGCAGATGAAAATGTAGTTGGAGAATCTACAGATTTCGATGGAGAAGTTGGAAACATCAAGGTACTATCCAATCCAAATGCCGATGGAAGATTACAGTATACTGGAAAACGATATTTACAATTTGCAGAATCCGGAAAATACTTTTTGAAAGGAGGAGCTGATAGTCCTGAAAATCTTTTAGGCTATATTGATTTTGATGGCACCATTCGAGGTAAAGCACCAGAAGAAAGAAAAGGTGAAGCAACTGCCAATACCAAATTGCACGAGTATAAAAAACATTTACAAGATTGGAAAAATGGAGATCCAACTTGGAAAAATGGAAAAGGCAAAACCATTATTGGAGCATTAAATTATCTAGCCTCCAAAGGAATCAATTCTATCTATTTCTTAACAATGAATATTGATGGAGATGGAAAAGATGTTTACCCTTTTACTTCTTACGAAGAACGATTGCGATTTGATTGTTCGAAATTAGCTCAGTGGGAAATTGTTTTTGATCATATGGATCGATTGGGTTTAATGCAACATTTCGTTTTTCAGGAAACAGAAAACGAATTGATGCAAGATGGTGGTGATACAAAATACGAAAGAAAAATATACTTACGCGAAATGATTGCCCGTTTTGCTCATCATCCAAGAATCACTTGGAATATGGGAGAAGAAAATGGCCCCGTTTATTGGCGACCAGAAGGACAAAACACTGCTCAACAAAAAGCGATGCTTAGCTATGTCAAAAAAAATGATCCTTATAAAAATTTTAGCGTCATTCATTCTCATTCTGAAAAACCAACTAGAGATGAATTATTCACTCCCCTACTTGGCTTTAAATTTTTAGATGGCATGTCTATGCAAGTTGCCAACAAATCAGACATTCACCATGTGACCAAACAATGGATAAAATCTTCTGCCGATGCCAAGCGACAATGGGTCATGAGTATTGATGAAATCGGTCCTTGGTGGAGAGGAGTTGATCCTGATGACCGAGTAGATAACAATCAAGATACCGTTCGGGCAGAAGCCCTTTGGGGAAATTTGATGGCAGGTGGTGCGGGAGCGGAATGGTATTTTGGAGCTAAAAACCATAATAATGATTTGGCTTGTGAAGATTGGAGAACTCGTGATCGTATGTGGGATTATACGACACATGCAGTAAACTTTTTTCAACAATATATTCCTTTTTATGAAATGGAAAATCATAACGAATGGATCAAAACTCAACATGAAGGATATTGTTTTGCGAAAGCAGGAGAGGTTTATGTCGTTTATTTACTTTATGGTGGAACAGGTATGATCAACTTAGAGGGACAAGCCGGAGAATTCAAAGTCCAATGGTATAATCCTAGAAATGGAAATGCTTTGCAAAATGGTTCAATAACGAGTGTGAAAGGTGGAAGCATGGTTGATTTTGGAAACCCTCCAGAAGATGCAGATAAAGATTGGGCTGTTTTGATTCAGCGGAAATAATTGAATCGTTTTTATTTTGAACCAAAAAAGAATTATAAGTACATTTAAGAAAGAACACAAAAAATTTATATGTTTCTTAAATGCCTCGTATGGTTCTATACTTTTTTAGATTTTTACTTAAATCGTATTATCTTAGCTTTATTATTTTTCCTTTATTTATTGAGAAGATTTCAAAATCAATGAGAAAATTAATTCAACCTATATTATTTCTAATCGGACTAGGATGTTGTTTAGAACAATTGATAGCTCAAGAAAATGAACCGCTTTTTACTTTACTCGATGCTGAACAGACTGGTATTCATTTTAATAATTTATTGGAAGATACGAAAGAACATAACATCATGATTTACTCCAATTATTATGGAGGAGCAGGTGTTGGTATTGGGGATTTGAATAATGATGGTTTGGCCGATATTTATTTTGCAGGAAATTTAGCAGCAGATCAAGTTTATTTAAACAAAGGCAATTTTGAATTTGAAGATATTACGACCATTGCAGGCATCACAGATAATGGTGGATGGTCTTCTGGTGTGATCATGGCTGATGTCAATCAAGACGGATGGTTGGATATTTATGTAACAAGAGAATTGTATGATGATCAACCAGAATTGAGAAAAAATAAATTGTACATTAATAATGGCATTTCTAAAACAACTGGTCAAATTAGTTTTTCAGAAAAAGCAACTGAATATCAAGTAGCGAATAGTGAACGAACTCGACATGCGACTTTCTTAGATTACGATAATGATGGCGACCTCGATTTGTTTTTACTCAACCAACCTCCGAATCCCGGAGATTATTCCAAATTTTATAACACTGAATTGTTACAAGAAAAATATCGTCCTAAACTTTATGAATACGTTGGAGAAAAATTCATTGACGTTTCTGAGAAAGCAGGATTTACTAAAACTGGTTTTCCTAACAGTGTAACCGCAAGCGACTTGAATGGAGATGGTTGGACGGATCTTTTTGTGGCCAATGATTTTTACGCAGGTGATTGGTATTATATCAATAACGGTGATGGAACCTTTACAGATAAAATACAGGATTATGTCCGACATACCTCGTTTAGTAGTATGGGAGTGGATGCTGCTGATATCAATAATGATGGACAACTAGATATTGGAGTCGTCGATATGGTAGCTGAAGATAACTATCGTCAAAAAGCTAACATGAGTGGAATGAATCCAAAAGCATTTTGGAAAGTAGTCGAAGATGGCGGGCATCATCAATACATGTTCAACATGCTTCACTTAAATAATGGTGAAGGTCGACTTAGTGATATTGCACAATTAGGTAACATCGCTTCTACGGATTGGAGTTGGTCGATACTTATGGCGGATTTGGATAATGATGGATGGAAAGATATTTTTATCACCAATGGCCTAATGCGAGATATTCGAAATAAGGATGCTTCTAAAGTTTTTCCAGAATACCTAGAATCTGAATTGTATAAATTTATTGTCAATAATCCCGATGTAGAGAATACTGGCATCTGGGATGTCGTGGATATTAAAACTGCTCTTGACTTAATTCCTTCCGAAAAATTAAATAATTATGCTTTTAAAAATAATGGCGATTTAACTTTTTCCAAAAAGGTGACTGATTGGGGCTTTGATCAAAAAACTTTTTCGAATGGATCAGCTTATGCTGACTTGGACAATGATGGTGATCTAGATTTAGTGCTTAACAATATCAATGACCTTGCTTCGATTTATGAAAATAATTCTTTCGAAAAAAAGCAAAATCATTTTATTAGAATTCAACCCATCGCGGATCAAGAAAAAATAATTGTAGATGGAACTAAAATTTGGATTAGAACAAAGGAAGGTCAACAATATTTTGAAATTACAGGAACGCGTGGTATGTATTCTACTAGTGAAAAAATCGCTCATTTTGGCTTAGGCCAAAATACCATTATCGATGAAGTCATCGTTCGTTGGCCAAATGGTAATGAAAATAAATTGACTCAAGTCAAAGCCGATCAAACTTTATCAATACCATATAGCAATGCTAAAAAACCAATAGCAAAAAACGAAACAACTCCTCTCCCACTTTTTAAAAATATCAGTTCAAAAAAATTAGTCGAACATCGACACATAGAAAATAAATTCGACGATTACAAAACACAACTTTTGCTACCTCACAAGATGTCAACACTAGGTCCGTGTTTGGCAACAGGTGATATCGATGGAGATGGATTAGAAGATTTTTATATCGGTGGTTCCGCAAGTAATGCGGCGAGTTTATATCATCAAAATGTAGATGGCACTTTTACAGAAATTTCTACTTCTGATTTTATTAAAGATAAAATACATGAAGACGTAGGTGCTATTTTTTTTGATGCGGACAATGATAAAGATTTAGATTTGTATGTAGTCAGTGGTGGAAATGAATTTTTAAAAAATGCAGATGCTTACCTAGATCGACTATACCTAAATGACGGCAATGGTCAATTGAGTAGAAATAAATTAGCGCTCCCTGATATTCGAATCAGTGGTTCAAAAGTTCGACCGATGGATTTTGACCAAGATGGTGATCTCGATTTATTGGTCGGAGGCAGACATATTCCTTGGGCTTATCCCGAACCAACTAGTAGCGTATTGCTACAAAATGATAGTGGCAAATTTACAGATGTCACTGCGGAATTAGCTCCAGCATTAAAAGACATTGGTTTGGTCAATGATGTCAAATGGTTGGATTACAATCAAGACGGTTGGCAAGATTTGGTGATCAGTGGTGAGTGGATGCCGATTACACTTTTTGAAAATCAAAAAGGCAGATTAGTAAAAAGCCAAAATACTTTTGATCAAAATACAACGGGTTGGTGGTTTAGTTTGGAAACTGCGGATATGGATGGCGATGGTGATGAAGATATTATTGCGGGTAACTTAGGCTTAAACTATAAATACAAAGCCAGCCAAAAAGAACCTTTCGAAGTTTATTATTATGACTTTGATGACAATAAATCTAAAGACATTGTTTTGACTTATTATAACTTTGGTATTCAATATCCTTTGCGAGGAAAACAATGTTCTTCCGAACAAATACCTACACTCAACGAGCAATTTCCAACTTATGATTTCTTTGCTGGTTCGGATGTTTCCAAAGTCTATGGTGACAATAATTTAGCATCTGCTTTACATTATGAAGCGACTACGTTTGCGAGTACTTATTTTGAAAATAAAGGAAACGGACAATTTGAATCTAAAGAATTACCGATGCTTGCACAACTCTCGTCGATCAATGATTTTTTAGTGGATGACTTCAATCAAGATGGACATCAAGATATTTTATTGGCGGGTAATCTTTACAATGCGGAAGTGGAAACCACTCGCAATGATGCAGGATATGGATTGCTTTTAACTGGTGACGGGAAAGGGAACTTTAAACCTATGGATAGAAAAGATAGTGGTTTTTTTGTACCGTATAATGTTAAAAGCATGGAAAAAATTCAGGCTAAAGATGGTTCCTTAATTTTGATTGGATCTAATGATGATGTATTGCGTATTTTTCAGAAGTCTAAAAAATAATTTCTTAGTAAAACCTATTAAATACAATCTGAGTTCTGTGATAATTTGTTTTTTTGAAGCACATAAGGAGTATCATTTTTAGAACTTATATGCTCCTTAAATCTCTTATTATGGTTAAGAACTATTTTCCTCACAAAAGATAAACGACCTAATCACTTTTCAAAAACACCATCATAATCACTTCCTTGATAAGCGCCCCATTTTATTTTTTTAGAAATTGGAATTTGTGTATCTAATCTCAACAATTTCATTCCATCAAAAGTGTAGGTGTGTCGAAGATTGATACCATGACAATATAGAATATCTAAAAACCCATTGTCATCTAAATCGCCAATCCATGGAGTGGAAGATAAATTACTTCCCTCATACTTATTGGCGATTTGTGCGGTTTCTTTATTTTTGAATTCAATAACAATCAAAGTCGTATAAAAGAATTTTTGATAAAACTCGTTCATCTCTTGAAAATTTAAACTCATCACAATTTCATCCATGCCATCACCATTTAAATCTACGGCCAAAGGAGTTGTGTTTTGGTAATACCCCAGAGAATCTTGATATTCAACTTTTCCATTTGAGCCATTGACCATCATTTGAATACTCCAATCCAAATGAGGCCAAACTCCTTGACCATATGAAACAAAAAAATCTGGAATACTATCCATATTAAAATGGCCTACGGTGACCGAGCTGTAACATTCTGTATCCGGTAATTCCACTTCCCAAATTCGAGTATAGTTTTCGCCATCAAATGCCATCAATCTACCATCGACCGAATTGGTAATAATATCCAAGACTTCATCCGCATTAATGTCGACAGCAACAGGCGGACCAATATATCCTTTTTGAGCACTACTATCCAAACAAATCACATGGGATAAATCCTCATTGATCAAATCAGAAAGTTGGGCCACAAAAAATTTTCCTCCAACGGTTTCTCCACCCGTTCCAAAAACTATTTTTATTTCTCCATTTTCATTTTTAGGTAATACTAATGGAGACAAATAGGTTTCTCTTCCATCAGGCATTTCAGCTTTCACCAATATTTTCCCTGTTCGAGAACTGACAATAAGCAAATATCCTGGAGGCCGATTAGGATCATGTGGAGCTACCAAAACATCACCCCCATTCGACACCAACAGATCTAACAATCCATCTCCATCTTGATCTGAAATGAATTGCGGATTATAAAAATTAAACCATCTAGATGAATCTTGTTGATTGCTTTCTTGAAAACGCCAAATGACATTTCCATTGGCTCCATTTATTCCTAAAAATTCTGCGGAACGACCACCAATAAAAACATCATCGATCTCATCACCAGTCACGTCTAAAAAAATAGCGGAGCCAAACATTTGATCACTGGCAGATACTTGCCACAATAAATTTCCATTTGTTCCATCGACTGCGATCACTGCCGAATCACAAGCCTGAAACTCTAATCTACCTGCCCCCAGTACAATATCTTTGATACCATCTTGATTCAAATCTGTCACTCGTGGAGAAGAGAAAGTTCCTATTCCTTGTAATTCTTTAGTCCAACTTTGTTGAGCAAATGAAATGACGGAACAAGCAAAACTAATGGCCAATAAAAAGTAAGCTCGTAAATATTTTATTTTAAAAAATAATTTCATTATTTGTTGTTAAAACGTGTTTACGAAACAAAACACTTACTTTTTTTGAAACATTAAAACTTCTTCATTATTCCGTGACACGACTAGTGTTTTTTTCTGTCCAGTTTTTAAAACAACAGCGTCTCTGACTTCCCCTTTGACATGAATACCAGAAATCTTACTTGGGATAGATTCAAATTCTTTTCCACCTTTTCCATTCAACAACACTCCCTTGCTTGCATCGTGTCGACCAACTTGTGGTTTGAGTGCATATAAATTTCCGCCTAACCAAATATCTTGTTGACCATCTTGATTGAAATCATCAATCGCGATTCCAAAAACGGGCGCGACTTGTGCTTCTTGGGGTAAAGCAATTAATGAAAACTGTCCGTCATTATTCCATAAAATAGAACTTTCCAAACGATCAACTTTATAGGAAATCGAGTTGGATTTCACTTCTGGTGAAAAAAGTGTTGCATAGGTTTCTTTAGCGTAATCTTCATATTTTAAAATTCTTTTTCTAAGACTAGGCAGTTGATCTGTGATATCATTTTTGGTTGCAAAAGGAAAGGATTGATTATCTAATGGAGGAAACCAATTGATGATAAATTCACTCTTACCATTTTCATCAAAGTCATTGACATACATGGTCAATGGTCGATCAGAAGAAGCTTGAAATTTAGAATTTAATCCTCGATTGCCTAATACAAAATCCATATCTCCGTCTTGATCTAAATCAGCCGCTTCGATTCTATTCCACCAACCACTACTGTTTGGAATCTGTGGAGCAGCTTGAATTTTTCCATTTTCATTTTTGAAAATATTAATCGACATCCAATCTCCTACTACGACCAAATCATGATCATTATCTCCATCTATATCTGTCCAGGTCGCATCAGTCACCATCCCTATACCTGCAATTTTTTCAGTAGAAACATCCACCCAACTTCCTTGGTCATTCATCATCAAATAACTTCGCGGAGGCATTCCGTAATTTCCGGGAATGATCCTTGCGCCAAAAAACAAATCCATATCTCCATCTCCATCGAAATCATTGGCTTCAATACACGAAAAATTTCCGATGATCTGTGGTATATTAGAATTGTCAACTACAAAATTTCCTTTCCCATCATTCTTAAAATAACGAAGAATAAAATATTTTCCTCCACGCTGATATTCATTTCCTCCTGCTCCAATCATCAAATCTAAATCTCCATCTTGATCTCCATCAAATAAAACACCACTCCCACTTTCGAATTCTTTTGTTGCTTTAAAATGAGGGATATTTTTTCGTTGAAAATCTCCTTTGGAAGATTGAATAAACAATTTATCTTCATCATCACGTGCACCTAAAACGATAAAATCTTCAAGACCATCTTGATTCACATCTCCTTTTACAATTCGAGGAGTTTCTGTAGAAAGCATTTGCAAAAGGAGTGGTTCATGATCAAAATCGTTGTATCTATTTTCATTGTGTTTAGCATCTCCTTTTAGCATTTGATCGCTCCTTTCGGCAAAAGTCGTTGGCTGGTCTTTAACAGAAATTGCAGTGTGGGTGGCGTCTTTATAGTCTACAATTATTTTTTGATTGGCAGCTACTGCTTTAAGTGTCTGGGATTTTTTGTCGGGCCAAATAATTTCTAATTCTTCAACTATTTCGTCTTTACCTAGTCCAAATATTAGCTTCGGTTCAACACTGCTTTCAAAACCACGGGTATTGAAGTTTTGTAAAACTTGTATCCCAGACTTGGTCGTTATTTTTGCTTGAGCACCTATTCCAAAAGTATTTTTAGGAGAACCTTTAAAAGTAATTTTTAAATAATGATTCCCCGTTTTTGAACTTTCATTTCGATAAACAAAAGCAGGCATATTTATATTGTTAATCACCAAATCCATATCTCCGTCATTGTCCAAATCTCCATAAGCGCTACCGTTACTAAATGAAGGCGAAGAAAATCCAAGTGAGTTCGCTTTATTTTTAAAATTTAAATTTCCACTATTGTGAAAAGCAAAATTTTGTAAAGGGTGAGAAGGCATTTGCTTGATCAGTGCTGGAAAATCGACGGTTTCATCTTTGACGGTTTTGGCATAAATTCCTTGGTCTTGCATAAAGTTTCGAAAATCCATGTACATCAAATCTCTATGGATTCCATTACTTATAAAAATATCTTTGTTGCCATCATTTTCAAAATCAAAAATTAAGGCTCCCCAACTCCAATCGGTTGCACCAACATCAGCTAACATAGCCACCTCTTGAAAGTGACCATTTCCATCATTGAGTTGCAAACAATTTTGTCCAATTTGATAATGATAATTGGCTCGATATTTCATATCTTCTAGATGATAGGGATCAAAAGCAGACATTGCTTTAAGGCGATAATTATCTCCAGCGAGCATATCCGTAGAAATAATTTCAGGATATCCATCATTATTAATATCTGCAATATCACCTCCCATACTAGAAATTGGACAAAAATCAATTCGACTAATAAGCTCTTCAGAAAAAGTACCATCGCCTTTATTAAGGTATAAATAATCTCTTTCCCAAAAATCATTGCTCACATAAATATCGGGCAACATATCTTGATTGACATCTCCAATACATGTTCCCAAACCAAAACCAATTGCACTACTATAAATTCCTGCTTCTTGACTTACGTCAGAAAATTTATTTCCATCATTTCTATATAATTTATCTCCACCTAATTCATCAGGAATATCTCGCATGCTTCGATATAATTCTATTTTTCCTGGATCTTTAAAACTATTATTCAACAAGTAACAATCTAAATCACCATCCAAGTCATAATCAAAAAATGCAGCTTGCGTTGAATATCCTTTATTATTCAAACCATACACTTCCGCATTTTCAGTAAAAGTAATTTCTCCAGTTTTTGGCGATACTCCGTTGTTAATGAACAATTCATTTTCTTTACTTTTCCCAGCTAAGTCACCTGAATTACTTACATAGATATCTAACCATCCATCACCATTTACATCAGCCATTGTTACCCCCGTACTCCAAGACTTCGTTCCAGCTACGCCTGCTTGTTTGGTAATATCCTCAAATTCAAAATCACCTTTATTTAAGTAGAGTTTATTTTCGCTAAGATTGGCTGTGAAATACAAATCTGCCAAACCATCATTGTTGAGATCTCCGATGGCTACGCCTCCTCCATTATAGAAATTGCGGTAAGTTAAAATATTAAATGCTTTCTGATCTTCAACTCTATTAGTAAATTCAATCCCCGTTGTATTCGCATCTAATAATTGAAAAAAAGTTTGACTTGAATTGATAATATTTTTATTCTGAGTGGAATCTACTTCACTACAACTCCCAATGAAAAAACATAAAGGAAGCAATAAATAAAATATTTCTTTTTGAAAAAGTATGTTTTGTTTTTGCATGTTGACAACAATTTCAATGTGATCTTTAAATTTTCCTCTAAGATACAAAGAAGCGGTACTGACTCCAACCAGTACCGCTATTCCATTCAGTTTTTTGTTAATGGGGGTTTATTAAAAATATTTTCTAAATATTGAAATTAGTTTCTAAAAAGGGGATAAAGAGAGGAATAAAATTTCCCTCTCTTCTCCTACCTAATTAATGTATGAAACTTCAATCTTTATTTTTATATACTCCAACCATCCAACAAAAAATCAGCTTAAAATATAAAACAAATCATTTTTAGTTATCTAAGTAATGATCAAAGAATAACTTATCAATTTATGACAAATAAAATTTAATCAACTCTGCGTTAAAAATGCTCGTCAGCCAAAAGGATGTCTCTGCTTTTTGTCTTGACTTGACTAAATTTTACGCTGTCAAAATACGACACTTATTATTTGGTCATTACTTGACATCCCACCACATTTTCGTCATCACGTCATCTGGTAAAGTACCTCCTGTTTGTAGATTAGGATTATTCGCTATTTCTTGTGTGTAGTATTGTAATCTTCTGAAAATTTGTCCATTGGAAACATTTCCTGTAAAGTTGACTGGAGTTAATTCTGGATAGCCCGTTCTTCGATAATTAGCATAGGTCTCATACCAATTCATAAAACTGACAACATACATTTGTTCGCCGATCATTTGCTCTGATCCATCAAAAGGATTCTCAGCAAGATAAGCATCAACCATTGCATCTTCAATCGTTAAAGAAGGATCAAATACATCCCACATTTGCATAGATGCTTTTACTCCTGCATTATAGTGAGTCTCTGCATCACCACCCCAACCTTTTGCAGCAGCTTCTGCCAATAACATTTCTACTTCTGCATAAGTGATCAACAAAAATGGATCATCGGTATCTAATAAAAGTGGATTAATTCTAGAGAAAGTAGCCTCCCGATCAACAGACTGAGTTGTGCCAACAAAATCCTTAATCGTTTCATTAGTAAAACCGTTTGGCATACCATTCTGATCTGCTAGCGCTGTTACAAATGGTCCACCGAAAGGTCCAATAACAGAGAAAATAGATGCACGAGGATCATTGGTATTTTTAAGTTGATCGACAAATGTTTTACCTAACATATGTTGTGCTCCCCAATCATCTGGAATCAAGGCACGAGACAATCCATTTTGATTATCCCATTGACTAGGACCACTTGCCATTCGTAGAATAGCGCTATCATCATTACTAGTCATTACACCACCACTGATTGCTTTTTCAGTAAAAGAACGAGCGCTTGCTTGATCAACATTAGAGATTCTCATCGCTAATCTTAACATCAAAGAATTCGCTAATTTTTTCCATTGTTCAAAATTCCCATTAAAAAGAACATCCGCGGAACCAACCTCATCACGACCATTTCCAATTTCTTTTGCCGCAGTTTCTAACTTACTCAACATATCCATGTAAATAGATTGTTGTGAATCATAAGCAGGAAAAAGAATCCCCTCTACTCCTCTATTAGCTTCGGAGTAAGGTACATTTCCATATAAATCTGTCATCACACTCATTGGAATAATATAAGCCACTTGAGCCATGTGATGTAAGTTGGTCATTTCAGGATTAGCTCCTTCTGGTCCAGTCTGTCGAATGACCTCAGACAAAGTTTTTAAAGAACCTTCGTATAAACGCCATTGGTAAGCGTTATGCGAATCTAGGTTATAAAGATATTTGTCACCATGACCACGATCTCCTGCTAGTTCTAATGATGCTACATGCTGGATCAAGCTTCCACAAAGTGCTAAGTTAACTCGACCATTGACATAACGATTCTCTCTTGATTGAACCAAGCCATTCGTGAACATAAATCTCCAGTCCAATTCATTGGCTGAATTCGGGTCTATGTTTAATTCCTGAAGTTCGTCTGTATTACAACCTGAGAAAGGAAGGACGCAAACTACTATCAGTAATAATAATTTATTTATAAGTTGCATTAATTTAAATTTAAATTTTTAATAATTACCAATCTCAATTAAGAGCATGATTAAAATCCAACTTTAAGGTTGAATCCCCATGATCGAGTCGTTGGCATACTTAAATAATCAAATCCTTGTACGTTGCCGTTACTATAATTTGATTCTGGATCAACATTATCAACTTTATCAAATAGTACTGCTAAATTTCGTCCGACGATAGAAACCTTCACAGACTGAATAGGAGTTTTAGTTAATAAACTTGTTGGTAAACTGTATCCAATACTTAGTTGACGTAATTTGATAAAGGAAGCATCATAGACAAATCGATCTCCCAGATCAGAATAAGCATCCCAGAATGCTGGAATCTCAGTTTTGTCTAATTCTTTTGAAAAAGGAGTTCCTTCTTTATCTACACCAGTAACTGTTAATTTTTCTCGTCCTTCAGAAACATATCCAAGACCACTATGTGCCTCAACTGTTTGTTTGTGTTTTCCACCTCGACCAGTTAACCGTACATTTGTACCTGAGTAAATTTCTCCTCCAAATTTGAAGTCTAATAAGAAGTCTACAAATATTCCTTTATAAGAAAGTGTGTTCGTTAATCCACCAGCATATTTGTGTACTCCATTTCCGATAACAGAAGTTTCGTCAGAACGAATAGGCTGTCCACTATTAGGATCAAAAACTGGTTGACCATCGATCATCTTTTGAGTAAATCCAGTAATAGAACCAAATCTCTCACCAACAATTTGATTAATAAATGCGACTCTTGTTCGAGGTTCTCCGATTTGGATGCTTTCTATTCCGTCAGCAAGAGCAATAACTTTACTATCATTCATAGAGAAATTAAGTGCTACATCCCAAGAAAGGCTCTTTTTTTGAATTGGCGTACCGGTTAATAAAAGCTCGATTCCTTTGTTTTCTAATTCTCCAATGTTAAGTGTTGTAGCTGAAAAGCCTGAAGCACCAGATACTGTTGCAGCTATGATATCGTCTTTTGTCTTTTGTTGATAATAAGTGAAGTCCACTCCCAGTCTATTTTTAAAAAAGCGAAGGTCCGCACCAAATTCAATCTCAGAAGAGGTCAAAGGTTTTAGGTTTTGATTTGGAATGGAAGATTGAGTAATACTAGCTGTTGGATTATCCAAATGCCCTTGTCCTAAACTGTAAGTCAAATTCAATCTATAAGGGTCTGTATCTCCTCCTACTTGGGCCCATGATGCTCTCAACTTACCAAAAGAAAGTATAGAACTATTGGTATTCATCAATTCAGTAAAAATAAAACTACCTCCAACAGAAGGATAAAGAATAGAGTTGGTCTCTGGATTAAGTGTAGAGAACCAATCGTTCCGCACAGTCGCAGTAAGATATAGCATGTTCTTGTAGCCAAAAGAAGTGGAGCCAAAGAGCGAATTAATTCCTTCTTCACTTTTTGTGACTTCGCCAGATTGATTAGCTAGGTTGCTAAAATTCGGAAAGAAAGCAATGTTAAAATTACGACCTGATAATTTTAATCGATCTGTACTTCTTCGCATTTGATTTCCTCCTGCGAAAGCGTTGATAGAAAGATCTCCAAAAGTTTTGTCAAAGCCTAAAATTCCTTCTAAGTTAATTTCTCGGACTCGATCTTCATCTTCAAACAATCCACCTAGTCTTCTAAATCCAGTACCATATGGTTCTATGAATGTTGATCTTCTAGTAAACCAATCCATTCCGACACGTCCCTGAACGTAAAGGAAATCAGTGATATCAAATTTGGCGCTATTCGTTGTAATAATTCTATCTCTTTTATCCGAATTGTCAAAAGAGTGAGCAGCCCAATAAGGGTTGGTATTCCAAAGGTCAGGAGATATTTGCAACTCTTCTCCAGTAGCTTTACCGTCAAAAGGAGTCGTTCCATCAGGAACAGCACCTGGTTTGTCAGGATCACCTAACAAGTCTTCTACATTATAATTAACTGGTAATCGGATCAATGCTTCAGCAACATTTCCTGGAGAATCTGCGACTTTAGGACGACGTTTTGCTTTTTCATTAGAGTACATGACTCTTGAAGCAATATGAAGACGATCACCATAATCACCATTGTATGCCAGACTAACATTCTTTCGATCAAAACCTGATCCGGGGATGATTCCTTCATTTCTTAAATCAGAAAAATTAACTCGAACTCTTTGCGTTTCAGTACCACCAGAAAAACCAAGAGAGTTGGTCCATGAAACTCCTGTTTGATAAAAACGATCAAAGTTATTTCCTGCGTAAGAATATGGACGATCTACTCCATCAAATTGAGGAGTTGGTACACCATCTAATCGTTCTCCCCAGTTGGAAGTTCCTATGTCAGCCGCATCTGCCGCGTCTACTGGTCGGTTTCCTTCTCTACCATGACCATATTCTTCTTGAAAGTCATAAAAGTCATTATACTGTTCAAAAACTACATTAGAACTGTATTCTACGCCAATTCCTTTACGCGCTTTTCCACTTTTAGTGGTCACTAATATTACTCCATTCGAAGCCCGAGATCCGTAAAGAGCGGCAGCATTTGCTCCTTTCAAAACAGTGATAGTCTCGATATCATCAGGATTAATACTAGACGTTCCGTCTCCTGAGTCTGCTCCACCCCACATACCAGCTTGTCCAAAAGTAGAGTTATCAATAGGCACTCCATCCACAACATAAAGTGGCTGGTTGTTACCTGTTAAGGAAGTATTTCCTCTAATAATTACTCGACTTGAACCGGCAGGACCAGAGGCTAAATTACTAACGTTTACACCTGCGATTTTTCCAGAAAGAGAATTCGCGATGTTGTTCTCTCTTGCTTCGGTAAAACTGCTTCCATCGACTTCAGTAACAGAATAACCTAGTGCTTTTTTAGATCGTTCCATTCCTAGAGAGGTGACTACAACTTCATCCAATAACAATCCGGCCGCCATGACGACATTTAAAACAGTTTTGTCACCAACATCAATTGTTTGATCTTGGTATCCAGTGTAAGAAAATCTCAATTTAGAATTTGCGGGTGTTTTAATTTCGTAGTTTCCATCAAAGTCGGTCACAACTCCCGTTGAAGTTCCCGTGATTAAGATGCTTACCCCAATAAGAGGTGTTCCATCTTCTGCATTGGTTACATTTCCTTTAATGGTTTGCTGTGCCCAAATCGGGGTGAGACAAATGACCATTAAAAGAATTAAAAGTATTCTTTCTTTCATAAAACTTTAGATTTGAGTATTAAGAAATAAATTTGATTTAAATAATAGCTTAAGGTTTTATATTCTTGAATTTAGTTTCTCAGATTTAAGATTATTAATGATTAATTTTTTTGACTTCAGTAGGTGATCTTTAGCTAAAAGCACCGCTAATTCGGCATCTCGATTTTCAATGGCTTTGATGATTTTAAGATGTTCTGGAAGTGTTTCTGTTGAAGAGCGAATTAAGCCAATCTGATTGATGCAAATCAAAAGATTACTTTGTTGAAAAAGCTTAGCTAAAAAACTATTTCCACAATGTTGAATAATAAAATTATGAAATCGGACATCTTCCAATTGATAATCAGCAGCATCAATGGGCTCTTTTTGATGAATAAAAGATTTAAAAAAACCTTTTAATTCTTTCAGTTTTTTGGGGTTGGCTATTTCTGTAAATAAGCGAATGGCCGTACTTTCTAATGCAATTCTACAATCGTAAATCTCAATGATTT
This sequence comes from uncultured Saprospiraceae bacterium, assembly GCA_964441245.1. Lineage (GTDB taxonomy): Bacteria > Bacteroidota > Bacteroidia > Chitinophagales > Saprospiraceae > JALZUU01. The sequence continues at coordinate 42,929 of CAYTVR010000012.1, forward strand.
TTTCATCCGTAAATTTTCGGACGACGACTCCTCTACGAGGAATAGATTCTACCAAGTATTCCGCTTCTAACATTTGTAAAGCACTACGCAATGGAGTCCGACTAATCCCCAGTTGAAGTGCCAACTTATCTTGTACTATCTTTTGACCTGGTTTCAATTGATTAGAAAGTATCATCTCCTTCACTTTTTTATAAGCCAATTTTCCCAACTCTTTATTAGTTAATTCGCTCATTGCAATTTTATTATGGCGTTAATTTTCTGTATACCGTATACGAAATTTGAAAAAAATAAAAAAATATATCCTTGTTATCTACCAATCATATTTTGCTATCTCCTTTTGTCAAAACTGTATACCGTATACAAAATTTTAAAAAGGCAAAAAAATATATTGTCTGTAAGACAAACGAAAACATATAGTTTTAAAAGAGTACTAAAACACTCTAAACAGCTAATTATCAGCAATTTAAATCTTCAAACTCCGTATACCGTATACAAAACTAATAATATTTTTCTAATATCATAACAAAATCGAATGTTAAAATGCCAAAATGAGTGTTTTAATTTTAAATAAGTGAGGTATAAATTGTTTTTATTCGGCAGAGTACACCAAAAAAAATACAAAATATGTTTTACGAAGTATAGAGTCGATAGATATCCCCTACTCTATTAGGGCTATTCAGAAAAATTAATTCGAAAATAATTTATTGGAATTCCGACATATTTTGGCGAGATCATTCAATATTTTTCTGAACACACCTTACTCCATATTAGAAATGGACTAAAAAAATATCTTATTCGCTTTTCTTATTAATCTTCTCCATGACCAAATTTTTGGATATTAGAAGATGATTTTTTCCCAATTGTTCTGCCAAATCAATATCTCGATCTGAAATGGCTTCAATAATAGATAGATGCTCAGGAAGGGTTTCTTCGGGTGATCGAATCAAACCAATTTGGGCAATAAATTCCAATAGATTTCCCTGTTGAAAAAGCCTAATCAAAAAGTCATTTCCACAATTTTGGATTAAAAAATCATGAAACTTAATGTCCTCTTTCTGATAAGCTTCTTCATCGATTTCTTCTGCTTTAGTTCTGTAAAGATGAAAAAACTTTCGAAGCTTATTAATCTTAGACTGCGTTGCGGTTTCGGTAAAACATCTAATCGCCATTCCTTCCAGAGCAATCCGACAATCATAAACTTCAATAATTTGTTCATCTGAAAACCTTCGTACAACCACTCCTTTTCTTGGAATAGATTCTACTAAGTACTCGGCCTCCAACATTTGCAATGCGCTACGCAATGGCGTTCGGCTTATCCCTAAATCCAATGCTAATTTATCCTGCACTATTTTTTGACCTGGCTTTAGTTGATTAGAAAGTATCATCGCTTTTACCTTCTTATAAGCCAAGGTCGTTAATTCATTACTACTAAGTTCGTTCATTACTAATCGTTTTATAATAATCCCGCTCAAGATAAAAAAACTTAGGAAGTTTATAATATACTTTTAGGAAGCTATTGAACCATTAGTCAACTGTTATAAATATTAATAAATATCTTGGCGATGTCTTTATGATAATTTTGAATGGCCTTCTATCGGAAAATATCGCGATTGGAGACTATTCAAAATTTGGAAGTCCAACATCTCCAAACATTATTTAAAGACGATAAATTTCTTTCTTTACTAGTTGCATTAAATCCATATATTTTTCTTCGTGCATCAATCGTCTATATTTAGTTCGATCTAGTTTTTCTACTAAATTCCAAATAGCTGCGTTCATTTCAGCATGAAGGGTGAAAAAACCAACCATGTCAAAAATTCGAGGAGAAGCATCGGCCGTAAAATATTTATCGTAAGCAAACTCTTTCGCATAAAATAAAAATTCTACCGTATGCAAAAAGTTTCTGGAACCTGCAATCAAATCCCAATCAAAATTAAAGTCATTGTCATTTGTATGTAGATAATAATCAACTCCTGACTCTTCACAAAGAGCCAAAACCTGAGCAGGATTTTCTTTCGCCAATAATGAATGCCCAAAATCGATGGTTACTCCTGTCGCTTTATTGCCCACTTCTTTTAAAAATAAAATAGTCCTTGCACAGTTATCTAATTGGCAATGAACTCTTGTTTCATTTATTTTGTATTCCAAAAACAATGGAATCTCTGGCATATAATCTGCGGCTTCTTCAACCGCCTGAATCATGTATCGCCAAGATTTTTGATAATCAATTTGGAATAAGTTGTCATAGCCATCTGATAGTGGACAACAAGTGACTAAAGGTGCACCCACTGCTTTCGCATAATCTTTTGCTTGTTTGATTATTTCAACTGCTCCTTGGCGCAATTCAGGATTCGACCTTGATAAAGCACCGGGCACCCATTTGGTTTCTTTTTTAATATTTGCATTGACTGCGGCGAATTCTAAACCAAATTCTTCCATCATTTTTTTTGTCTCTGCTGCGTTCCCTGTCTCATAAGGATAAACGATTTCTATTCCAGTTACTCCGGGAATTTTTTGAACCAATTCTAGTCGCTCTCTCAATTCAGTACTTTCTTGATATTCAGAAAACCGGTCTTGTGTTCTACCCAAAAAGGCAGTAATTATACTCTGCTTCATTTTATTATTTTTAGTTAATTTGTTGTGATCAATAATTTCGTTTAATCTTTCTTTTTCTAGTTTGTTCATCTAAAAAACTAATACTTAATAACCGTTTCTCGATTAATATTGGGGTCAGAAAACTGGTCTAAAGCATCTCGTACTTTTGTAGAAAAGGAGTACATGACTGCTCCGCTCGGACCAGCTTGAAACCAATGTTTCGTTCCTGCCGGTAAGATGAGTTGATCTCCAGGTTTCATATCAACCTCATGCCTCATGGTGTAATAATCATCTTTACCTTCCACGATAAACCCTTTTTTCATGTTATCCTCTCCGGGGATATAGAAATACAATTCGCCTCCCAAAGCCCTAATGACTTCTTCCTTACCAGGATCATTCCCTACTGAAGGATGCCAATGTTCCGGTTCTGTTTGAAATGGTAAAAGCACTAAAATTTTCCCCGCGATTCTATCGGTATCAAATAAGGTCAAAATTTGAATTCCTTCCTTTTGAAGCCGACTCATTCCGAAATCGGCAGCGGTTATTTTTTCTTTATCTTGATCAGTTAAAAATATCCCAGCTTCCTCAATCATCACAATTGCTTTTTGACAGACTTCGTCTAATTCTTTTTTTAGAATCATATTTTTTTATTTTATTTTTAAATAAACTGCCTTTCTAAATCTAATCTAAGGCATTGATATTCAATGGGTTTTGAGGTTTAACACCTAACCATAAAAATATCGCAATCAGATTAAGTCCAGCCGCCAAAAAGAAAAAAGGAACTTCAGACCCTGTCATTGACATCATATAAGGAAAGGCCAAGGCCGTTAAAAAAGATCCAATATTCCCGGCCATATTCATGGTACCACTAACGGCTCCTGAAAATTGTTTCCCCACATCTACGCAGGTTGACCAAGAAGGACTTAATGTCATATCAGCTCCAAAAACAGCGACAGAAATAAAGATCACTGCTCCAGTCACTTCAGTCATATACACGCTTACTAGAATCCCAAATGAAGCCAAGGCAAATCCAATAATTGCTGGAAGCTTTCTCGATAAGGCCCACTTATTTTCACGATAAATAAAGTCTACTAAAAAACCAGAAAACCAATTTCCTAAGGCCCCGAAAATCAAAGGCGCAGAGGCATAAAACCCAGCCTCTACAGCATCCAAATTGTATTTCATTTTGATATGAGGAAACAACCAGGTGAGACAAAAGAAGAAAGTAAAATTACTCGCAAAATATTGTCCCATCAACAACCACATGGTCTTCGATTTAAACAATTTAGAAAAGGATATTTTTCCCTCTTCACTCTTTACTGTTTTATTGGTATTCTTTTGAATCAATGTTACTTCTTGTCTCGACATACCTTGATGATCTTCTGGTTCATCTCTAAACCACCAATACCAAATAAAGCCCCAAAAAACGCCGATTGCTCCAAGAATAATAAAAGTCATTCTCCAACCAGTCAGTTCGATTAACCAAGCTACAATGGGTAAGGCAATCGCAGCTCCAATTCGCCCTCCCGAAAAATTGATTCCATTCACAATCCCTCTTTCGTCTAAAGGAATCCAACTATATATTGCTCGAGCAATTCCTGGGAAAGCGCCAGCTTCACCAGCTCCAAAAAGAAATCGTACAACAAGTAAGATTCCATAGTTCCAAACCATTCCTGTTATGGCAGTAAAAAATGACCAAAGCGTTACTACAGCAGTTAATATTTTTCTGGGTCCATATTTATCTGCTAATAGTCCAGCGGGGGCTTGAAATAAAGCATAACCTAAGGCAAAAATAGACATCACCCATCCCATTTGTTTGTCGTCCAGTGATAAGGATTGGGCCACAGGATCTTTGGCCACCGACATTAATATCCGATCAAACAAAACGATTAAGGCCAACATAAAGGTGCCAAATACCATTTTATATCTAACCGGGACAAGTGTTTTTTCCTTCATAAGTATAGTTTTATCCAATGCCTAAAACCGATGATTATTTTTCTGATCTTAAAATAAGTAGGTTGCCCAAGAAGGAAGTATTTTTAATCAAGATCGATTAAAAGCCTACCTGCCATAGATTTCCTTCAATGGAAATAATGTTGGTTCGCACCAAATGTAGCTGAAATGTTATGTAAAATATTTTAAGCTGAAATATTGGCTGAATTTGTTGGAGTAACTATTCTTTTATGCCAATAATATTTAACGAATGATTTATTCTGTTGACCAAATGTAGGAATTTTTATTTAAAAAGAAAAGCCAAATCTATTTAAATAAATTTGGCTGATCAAGCAGATTTTATTTTTTTCTATTTTTCTAATTTCCAATTGGTCCCAATTCTACTCCTTCCGAGTAAGCTACTTTAATATCATTTTTATTGAAAGCTTCTTTGATCGCACTATAAGCCTCGAAGGTGACCTCCCAATAATCTTTAGGCTCGATGAAAGGCCGGACGGCTATCGTAATATTATGGGAATCGTAGTTTTCAATGCCAATTTCTGGTTCAGGATTCTGTAATATTTTATCAATAGGTTTTAACGCCTCCATGATGATTTTTTTCACTTTTGGAAAACTCTCCGCATAAGGCATGGTCACGCTTAGTTCCAATCGGATAAATTCTTTTTCAGAAAAATTGGTAACGATACCATCTAAGACTTGCCCGTTTGGAATGATTAAAGTTTTTCGACCTGGAGTCGCTAAAATCGTATTGAAAATTTGAATGCCCTCTACCTGACCAAATTTATCTTGAATTTCTACCCAATCTCCTACTCTATAAGGTTTGAAAACCATGATCGTAATACCCGCAGCAAAGTTGCCTAAACTTCCTTGTAAAGCCATCCCTACGGCAAAACCAGCAGCTGCCAAAATCGCTACTAAAGAAGTCAATTCAAATCCTAAGACACCTGCTACCATCAATAGTAACATGACTTTCAATGCCATGTCAACTAAAGAGCCAAGAAAGGAAGTAATCTCTTGAGCAAAGTTGGCCTTAGTAAGAGAAAGTTGAAATATTTTACCGATTTTTTTAATCAACCAAAAACCAATAATCAACATGGTAATGGCCAATACTAATTTCGGTGCAAAAGTAATTGCAGCGTCTACAAATTTATATACGTAAGTCAATAACTGATCCATGAATGGGGGAATTTTAGTAAGAGATATATCTTTTTTTATCTCAGTCGTATCAGTATTTAAATGTTTGGAAATACGCGGCAAATATAATAAAAATGCCTAATTAAAAGGTTTATAGCTCAATAAGAATTGAGAAGGATGTTAAGTGCTTACTAAAACGCATATCGTTTCATGTACTTGATGGAATATTTTGCGAACTAAATTGCCTTCCTAAATCATGTTTCATCTTGAAAAAATGAAAGTATGATTTTTCATAAAAAAGAGAAGAAACAGAAGACAACGGCTCTGAGTTAGACTTCAGACACTATGACCATCTCTATTCGTTTCAAATTCATTTTAATATTTTTTTGTTGACCGTAAAACTGGTGTGAAATCTTATTCTATTTTTTTGGCGAAAGCCCTAACACTTCTTCTGCATAAGAAAAAGTTTGCTTTCTAACAGAGTCTAAATCTTTTGATTGAAAATGAGAAGCGATAACATGAGAAACAACATTAGGGAAAGCTTCTTTTCTTTTTAAATTTTCAGGCGTGGCTGTTTTTTCATAAAAATCATGTATCGCATCAATCGAAATAACATGATCTGATTCTTCATCATTCTTATAATAATAACCAATAAAATAAGGCTGATCTACTTTGGAAAAATGTTCATCAGTCATGGTTTGATTCAATAAATCTCGCAGACAAACCACCCCTTCCATTCTATATTTACAAGTCCAATATTGTTCTGCTTCTTTTGATAAAGTATAAGAGTGATAATCACTATTTTCGATCAACTTGGCCAATTGTAATCCCCACGGAGCGGTCAACAAGTTTGATTTAGAATCATAAATATTGATGTTGGGAGAATACATAATCATAGAAGATACTTTCTCCGGTTGGGTCGCCGCTAAATACACCGATAAAGTACCACCAGTGGAACAAGACATGAGTATAACTTTTTCTCCGATCAATGCTCCAATTTCCAAGGCTTCTTGAGCTGATGCGACTAAGTCTTGTGGCTGTAAATTTTTAAAAGACTCAATATCATCAATGCCATGTCCCGCCAAACGTGGTAGATATAGATTGCAACCATAACGTTTAGCAAATTCAAAATGGATTGGATCTGCCTCCATCGGACTCGCCGAAAAACCATGTAAATAAACGACACTGTAAGGCGTTTTTTGATGAAGCGAATCTTTCCAAATAATTCGAGATTGATTATCTGGTTTTAGCTTAGCTATCTTTGCTTCTTTCTTTTCAATAAAGTCATCCAATTGATCGATACTTAAACCCAAAGGTTTAGGGATTGGATTAATTGCATCGTATTTGGCTCTTGGACCAAGCGCAATCCCTGCCAATAAAATCACAGGAATCCAAAATCTTTTTTTCTTATACCATTTCATAACCTAAATATAAGGAACCTGATAAAGAAAACTTAACAAAAAATTATTATTTATAAATTGGCATCCTGTTTATTTTTCATTTAAATTTGAATCTAAGCTTAAGCAAAATCAAAAACCCTTTTAAGCGCATGAAATTTAAATCCGCCTGTCTATTCTTCTTAGTCTGTTTTTCTTTTTCCTTGTTAGCGCAACAGGTCACTCCTCTTCCACATGCTCATGCGCACAATGATTATGATCAAAAAATCCCATTACACGATGCCTTGGCTCATGGCTTTACGAGTGTTGAAGCCGACATCCTTAACGTTCGTGGTCGATTGTATATTGGTCATGATTTTCCAACAGAAAAAAATCCAGCCTTACCTACTTTAAGAGGTGCTTATTTAGAACCTTTGTATAAAATATATCGAGAGAATGATTGCGAAATATTTCCAGGTTATGAAGGACCATTTTATTTATGGATTGACATCAAAAATCGCCCTTTATATTCTTATCGTAAATTGAACAAAGTGCTTCTACCTTTCAAAGAAATGTTGAGTCACTACGACAGAGGAATTTTTGTGCCGGGTAAAGTAACCATTATTATTTCCGGTGAACGACCTATTAAAAAAATTTTGAGAGATCGGAATCGATTGGTGGTTTTGGATGGACGAATGGAAGATATGGAATTCAATTATTTATCAAAACTAATGCCTTTTGTTAGTCAAAACATGAAAGATGTTTGTCGGACCAATCGAGCAGGAATACTTTCTAAAAATGAGTTCAATAAATTGAAAAAATTCGTTAATAAAGTGCACGGACAAAATCGAAAAGTCCGGCTTTGGGCGACTCCTGAAAAAACAGAATTGTGGACCCAACTTTTGGAAGCCAAAGTTGATTTAATCAATACTGACCGTCTCCAACAACTACAAGATTTTTTAAAACTACAGCCCTCACCTCAGCAAAATGTATTGCTCAAAGATGTCGAAAAAGGAAAACTATAAATCTTTTTTTCTAATTTGAATCCGATTGATTGGGCTGCGTCAACCTTTCAATATCGGGTACTTGTTTATATTTTCTAAAAGGGTTGGGGGTTTGAATAAGAAGATATCCAGTCATGATTAGAATAGGTAAAACACCTAACAAGCCAATGAAAAAAATAATAGCGAAATTTAAAAAACGCCGAGTTAAATCCATTCCTTTCATCATCCCCACAATTAAAAGGATCATTCCTGCAAAACCTAAAAACAGAAGTACTCCTAATACTCCAATAATAACCCACTCTCCATTTAAATTGGGATTTGCTGCCATTCGTTTGCCATTATCATAGATCCAAATCACACTAAAAAGGATCGTCCCAATAATTGAAAACAAGGTAACATAAAAGAAAATATGAAGGGTTCTTTTCATAACATGAAGAAAGTACTATCTCGAAATCACATATAATTCTAAGTCTTCTCCGTCCCTACTTAGGGTAGCCGTTTTAGCTAATCCTAATTTTTCTAACAAGCCTATAGAAGAAATATTATCCTTGATGGTCGTACCATAAATGCATCCGGTATCTGTAAGTGGAATTACTTGATCTAGAATTTTTTTTGAAGCTTCAAATGCATAACCCTTTTTAGAATACTGAGGTAAAAATGCAAATCCAATATCAATATCATCTAGATAGTCTCGTTGAATTAAAGTAATCACTCCAATCGGTATTTGATTTTCTTTAAGGCATACCTTCCAATATTTAGCATCAGGATTTTGATCAATTTTCTCCATATATTCTCTCGCTTGTTCTGGAGAATGAATATTTCGATCTCCTATAAATTTCAACCAACCTGCTGAATTGGTCAGCGCTTGCATGAAAGTAGCATCCTTCGGATTCAAGCCTTTTATTTCCAAGCGTTGAGTTAAAAATTCTTTTTGGCTCAAGGCCGTTATTGCTTTATTCATATGACAATTACTTTCGTTTTATTTTCGACCAAATCCAAGATCGTTTCCAGAAAAAAAGAATCAGTAAAAGAACAATCGGCCAAATATTAATCAAGCCTAAAAACATATCTAAACATAAATCCCAACCATTTTCAAAACCTCTTTTAATTTTTGCAAAATACGATCGTTTAGGAATATTAGGTCGTTCAATAGTTTGGTACATGTCCAAGTTAATGGTGCTCAAACTCGTTTGATTTTTTAAATATTTAAGTCGGCCTTCTTTGGCTTCTATCTCTTCTTGTATTCGACGAATGGTCTCTTCCGCCAAAATGATTTCTTCTACCGTTTTCGCTTTATTTTTTAAAACATCAATATATCGATCTCTTACCAATTTTTTATTTTCCAAGCGTGTTTGAACATCTAAATATTCTGCGGTAACATCTGAAGCATTGATCCTTTTATAATCTTCAAAGATGGAGACTTCTGAAATAGCAATTAGTAATTGATCAAAATTTTCTTGAGGTACTCGAATAGTCATACTGTTATTTATATTGTACCGATTGTTGGTTTCATTCATGTTAGTGATGTAACCTTTGTTCTTTTTCACCAATGGTTCGATTGCCGCATAACTGGCTTTGACATCTTCTACTTCGATTCGATAATCAGCTGTTTTAATGATTTTCCGATCCACTTTTTCTATAGTTGAATTCTCATCATATTCTTCTCCGCTCTCTTCTAATTCCATCGATTCATCCTCATAACTGGCCATATCAGCATCAGCACTTGTAGACATTTCTTTATAACTCATTGGTGCTTGTTCCATCTGATTTTGACAGGACACCAATAATAAAAAAGATGCGAACCATAATATTTGACTTTTTCTCATGACGACAGTTTTTTGATTTTCAATACTAATCTAATGCTTTATAATAAAAAATTTGAATGCGTGAATATTCATTCACTTTTACTACAGTGTACTAATATAGATTAAAAAGCTAAGAACTTTGGTGTATGGGTTTTGTTAACGATTTGTGAATGGTAAAGGTAAGCGAACATTCTTCCTTGGAGCAACAATGTTCGTGTTTAACATAGCTATTTATAGAGCCTGTTATTTTTTTAAAAACTAAGCCAAGTTTTTCCAATTACTCAAAGCTGATTCGATTTGAAAAAGATGTTGTGCATTATGAGCGGGAATTTTATCAAACTCCTCTTTCAAAGTTCTACTACCAGATTGATTATGGACAAAAGCGTGGTGACCATGAGAGTGATAATATTTTTCAGCTAAAAAGATAACATTCTCTCGCACTGATTTGTAGACCGCTTTGTTGAGGGATACAGGAAGTGTTTTATAGTCTAAATGTCGAGCCCATAAATCTTGATCAAAAGCCCAAATGACCTGATTAGGCTTAGAAATAATACGACGTATGCGTTCGTATAAAACCGTTTCGGCATCCGCCAAATGATGTAACAATTCTCGAATCGTCCATTTTCCTGGAGCATAACTAAGGTTCAATTCTGCTTCTGATAAATTAAAATAGGAAAGTGTTTTCGCTTGCGTTTTTTTGAGGTCGGTGAGGAGTTGCATGGTGTATTATGGTCTAATTAATTTTTCTTGATATTGAAATTGTTCGTTTTGTATTTTCAAATAATAAACACCTTTCGGTAAATCATTTACAGGAAAAGTATGCTTATCACGACTAGATTTAAATTTTTCTGCTTTAACCTTATTTCCTGTTAAATCAAATATTTCTATCCATCCTTCTGTAGAAGTTATCCCATCAAAGTCAATGGTCAAAATATCTGCTACGGGATTCGGATAGATCAGTATATTGTGAGCGTTAATACTTTTCTTCACCAGCTGGTGCACTTGCGAATATCGATTCAATTTCTGTTTCATAATTCCAAAAAAAAGTTCCCTCTATTTTTTGGTTGTCTCCGGTTCTTGTTTCTACACCAGTTATACCACTCACTAAAATATTTCCATTATCATAAATGGAAATATCATCAATTATAAAAGTTTCCTGCTCTCTTGGTGCATCAAAAGAAATATTACCATCTAAATCTACTTTAAATAAATATCCAGATTGTAATACATCACAACAACAAGATAAATTAACCCCAATGATAAAATCTCCATCTGGTAGTGCAGCGATATCCCCGAATGATCCTATAAAATCATATTCTAAAAAGTCTTTTTCCCAAAGTATATTTCCAGCACCATCCAATCGAGCCAAATAGGCTTGGCTTCCTCCATTGGTATTTCCTTCAAATTCTCCTCCTATCAAAATGCCTCCCTCTCCATCAGGGATCATTACTTTAGGAGTACTATAAATATCTTGTTGAATGCTCACTTCTAAATGTTGAGCGTTCAACAAACTAGTAAATAATAATGGAATAAATAAAACAGATAAGATAAAATATTTCATAGCTCTGAGACTTTAAAGATTTTCAATACGGGCAGTATGAAATATCATCGTAAATATAAACAATATTTTTACAAGATTCTAAATTCCTAATTCTGGAGCTAGCTCTAATATTTTTCCCACGTCTGTTTCCTTTTCTCCATCCAGAATCAATACATCTTTCAAATGATCGACCTGACCATATTTTAAATAAGCCTTCCAAATATATTCAATATACCAGTCAGGTTCTCTACCCCATCGTAGGTCTTTTTTCTTTCTTTTCAGAAAAACATTTTTAGGAATCGCTATAAAAAAGCATTGATCAAAGTATTGATAAATAGTAGGTTCATGATAGATCAAAAACCCATCACAAATGATGAAGTCATATTGTTGTTTTGCTTGGAGGATGGCTTGCTCAAATTTTGTAAAATCTATTGATGCAGGAATTTCCCAGTCTACGTGAAATCGTATCCAGGGAATTTCATGAGTAGGTTGGACAAAGTCATCTATATTCAAAATGATCGTTTTGATACCTTTGTCCTCCAATCTTTTGAGTAGTTGATTTGCCAAGGTTGATTTACCCGATTGGCTACAACCTCCAATTCCAATAATCATTTTTCTTACTACTTATTTATCTTTTAAAAATAGCTACCCTTTTGCTTCTGGAATACGTTTTAGTGTTTCTAATAAAAATGACCAGTACTTTTGAACTGAACTAATTTGCACTTTTTCATCTGGTGAATGTGCTCCGCGGATATTTGGACCAAAAGAAATCATTTCCATGTCTGGATAATTGGTGCCTAATATACCACATTCTAAACCAGCATGACAAGCATTGACATCCGGTTTTCCGTCAAACATCTCTTCATATAAAGCACTCATTATTTGGACAATGTCTGCTCCTGGTTTTGGTGTCCAACCTGGATAGGCTCCAGAAAAAGACGTTTCTGCTCCTAACAATTCAAAAGCACTTTGAATAGAGCGAGCCAAATCCATTTTTTCAGAATCTACAGAACTTCGCGTTAAACACTGAATCGTATATTTTCCATCCTTTACCAAGACTCTCGCAAGGTTATTAGAGGTTTGAACCAAATCTTCGATATCTGGACTCATTCGATAAATACCATTAGGGATGGCATAGGTTGATCGCAATAATTTATGTTGAAAATTAGCTTCAAAGACTTGCGTCGGCACATCAATACTTTCTAATGCCAATTCAAAATTAGGATCTGTCGTTCCATGTTCCGCTTCTAGAATTTGTCTTTGTTCGTCGATGAATTTTTTAAAATCTGCCACATGTGCATTTGGAACAGCCAAAGTGGAAAAGGATTCTCGAGGAATGGCATTTCTCAAACTTCCTCCATCAATACTTGCTACACGGATACATTGTAATTCCTCAGCATGTGTCAAGATTCGGTTCATCAATTTATTCGCGTTGCCTAATCCTTTGTGAATGTCCATTCCGGAGTGACCACCAGATAAACCTCGAAGAGATAATTTAAATCCACTACAATCACTTGGAGCAACTTGTTCATACGTTCCGGTTCCAGTCACATCGATTCCGCCTGCACAGCCAATGGTCAATTCATGATCATCTTCAGTATCTAAGTTGAGCATGATTTTACCATCTAACAATCCTCCTTTCAATTCCAAGGCACCAGTCATGCCTGTTTCCTCATCAATAGTAAATAAGGCTTCGACCGGAGGATGTGCCATATCTTTTGATGCTAAAACGGCCATGATGGTCGCCACTCCAATTCCATTATCTGCACCAAGTGTTGTTCCTTTTGCTTTGATCCAATCTTCCTCTACGAACATTTCGATTCCCTGTGTTTCAAAGTCAAAATTGGTATCCGCATTTTTTTGATGAACCATGTCCAAATGACTTTGCATGACAATCGTTGTTCGATTTTCCATACCTGGACTCGCGGGTTTCTTTATGATTACATTACCAATATGATCCTCTATGGTTTCCAAACCGAGTTGCGCTCCAAAATTTTTCATGAAAGCAATAACCCGTTCTTCTTTTTTAGAAGGTCGTGGCACTGCATTCAAATCGGCAAAATAATTCCACAAACTTTGTGGCTCTTGTTCTCTTACTGCTATACTCATTTTTTTTAGTTTAATTTTAGTGTCTGGTTTGGTGTTGTAGTGTTGTAGTGTTTTGGTTGTTAGATCAAAGTATTTACATTCGTGTATCCAGAACACCTTAATACTACAACACCATAACACTAGATAACTACATCACCAAAAATATCATCAAATTCTGATTTTAAATCTGTTAAATAGTAAACCCGTTCTTCCTGTTCTGGTTCAAAATCAATCACTAATTTTATCTGCTCTACATAATTAATGCGATTTTCTTCGCCGATAATTCTGATCACAGCCACATCTGCACCAATTAACTGATCATCCATATCTAACACATGAATATTTTCAGCAAAAATATGCAGATCTACTTTCCCATTCGGCTTTTCTATTAACGTATATTCCCAGTCTCTTGTATTATATGACTGTTTAATCGAGAATTGGTCATACATTTCTAACATAAAATCCCACTCAATCGGTTTTTTAGTTGGATAAAACTCCCAATCAGGTAAATCAGGCGCCAAATCAACCATCATTTTACTCAATCTCAATCGATTTTTATCATTATTAGGAGAAATGGCTAGATAATATGGTTTTTCATCTCCTTCTCCAATCTCCCAAGAAAAGAGCCCAAAGGCTAAAATTTGATTATTTAGAGACTCAATTGCTCGTTTTGCATCATCAACTTCCTTGAATTGATGCTCATTTACTACAAACCAAGACCAAAATTCACGAATTTTTATTTCATTTTCTAGATAATCCATCATAGGCAATACTTTATTAATTTATAAGTCAATAAAGAGTCAAAGTATTAAACATTAAATTTACTATAAATATTTAAAATACCGTTTTGTGGGTATGCATTGCAAGCAATATTGACTTAACTTTGAATTGTAATTATTACGAAAGGCTTAGGAAACCTTAACCATCGAAATCAAAACTTAAATTTAATTACGAAAGGCTTAGGAAACCTTAACTATCGAATCAAAACTTAAATTATTACGAAAGGCTTAGGAAACCTTAGACCATCGAATCAAAACTTAAATTTATTACGAAAGGCTTAGGAAACCTTAACTATCGAACCAATATAAAAAAGACTTACTGCTATTATAATCATAAACGAACAAATAATGACAACGTAATCCAAAGTGTTTAAGAACAAAACATATATAGATTACACTTACTCTTTCTTATAAAAATTACTCTACCCTCTTTTACTTTTACTCTTCCTCCCACATTTTTTCCCCTAGTCCGGGATTTTTCGGACATCCATTTATTTGTACCTGTACATTTTGTTAATGTACAACTTAAAATTGATACGTATAATGTGTTTAAAAAACACATTTTAATTATACAAAGATTTAGGTGATTGTGTGTTAAACAAAAGCTGTTTTAAGTTATTTAAAATCAGTTTTTGGGACGGCCTCTCATCGCTCCGGCGGTGGGGGGCTTTTAGTATTGGCCTAGCTCATTTATTGGTAGATATTTTATTTTTCCAAATAAATTTGAATAGCCATTTGGTGAGCCATCAGATAAGGGCTATTTTCGCATTTCAAAATCAACGAACAAACATTCATGCTTACTCCTCCTAAAAAAATCGGTATCCTCGGTGGTGGCCAACTCGGAAAAATGCTTTGCCTAGCTGCTTATAATTGGGAACTTCCCATTTACATTTTGGATGCTCAGCCTGATTTCCCAGCTGGACCTTTAGCGACTCAATTCTTTAAAGGTGACTTTAACAATTACGATGATGTGTATCGCTTTGGACAAGAGGTAGATATTTTGACTATTGAAATAGAACATGTCAACACTGACGCTTTAAAGCAATTAAAAAAAGAAGGAAAAATGGTACATCCTGATCCAGAAGTCTTGGAAACCATCAAGGACAAAGGATTGCAAAAACAATTTTACGAGCAGCATGATTTACCTACCGCTTCTTTTCAATTGTTTGAAAATGTGGAAGACATCTTAAAAGCTATAAAAGAAAAATCGATTCATTTTCCATTTGTACAAAAAGCCAGAACGGATGGTTATGATGGTCGTGGTGTTGCACTCATTCGTAGTGAAGATGATCTAGAAAAATTATTGCCTGTTGCTAGTGTAATTGAACCCATGGTTCCCATTAAAAAGGAAATCGCTGTAGTCGTTGCTAGAAATCCTTCTGGTGAAATAGCGACCTTTCCTCCCGTTGAAATGACCTTCCATCCAACGGCCAATTTGGTAGAATTTTTATTATGCCCCGCAGACATAACGGAAAACCAAGCACAAGAAGTAGAGTTACTGGCTCGATCTGTGATTAAAACCTACGACGTTTGTGGTTTGTTGGCTGTTGAGTTTTTCCTTACGGAAAAAAATGAATGGTTAATTAACGAAGTAGCTCCTCGCCCGCACAATAGTGGACATCAC
>CAYTVR010000013.1:0-58517 GCA_964441245.1 uncultured Saprospiraceae bacterium
AAGAAACTAAATATGAGCGACATACTACCCAATATCAACGATTCCGAAGATTTATTGTCGTCGAGTATTGAAGATTATCTATTGAGTTTGGCAGATAGCCTTCATCAAGTGCAACAGGAATTGAGTGAATTTCAAGTTGCTGGACAAGCTGGACAACCAGGCGTTCGCTATCAATTGCCTAAGTTAGATTTCGAACTAAAAATGGCAATCCGATTAGCAGAAACTAAACAAACCGGTAAACGAAATGCCCCGCTACTCGTCCGGCCCATCGATTCTTTTTCAAGCTCTAGTCGGAGCAATGTAGCGGATACCGCTTCCACGATCAAAGGTAGCTTTATCGCAATACCAACCAATGGAGGAAAACCTCCCGCCGTGATTCGCTCTTCCTTGAAAAGGCAAAATGCTCGAAAATGGGAGATCAATGTAGAAGTGCTTTCTGCCGTAGGGCAAAGATTGGAAGGGGTAGAGGTGCAGTTCAATTTGCTTAGAGAGGAAAGCGTAAGGTTGAG
The DNA here is from genome assembly GCA_964441245.1 of uncultured Saprospiraceae bacterium. Taxonomy (GTDB): domain Bacteria; phylum Bacteroidota; class Bacteroidia; order Chitinophagales; family Saprospiraceae; genus JALZUU01. The sequence goes on from CAYTVR010000013.1 coordinate 510, forward strand.
CAGTGAAAATAAATTAACAATTGAACTAAGCCCACAAACAAATCTATGGTATGGCGTAGTACAAACTTCTGAAGATGGTTTGGCGCAAGACGTACTTGAAGCAAGCGCAACGGAATTGATAGGAAGCTCATTGGTCGTCATGGTAGATGTACTTGGTCAATCTGAAACCTTAGTTTTTAAAGTTGAAGCAGAGGATAGTATTGTTGCTCCAGACACAAATAAATTATTGCGTCACCTCAAAAAGGATTGGGAACCTAGTGATGAAATTAGTTTTGCTTTTGAAGAAGAATCACAAATAAGAGATGCATTTGAAGAGTCCTTGCTTGGTGAGCTTAAAGATATTGTAGAAAAGCAATCTCAATTACTCGATTCTGCCATATTTATTCAAGCATTCCAAGAAGAGTTGGAGGAATATAAGATTAGAAGCAGTAATATTTTATTGACTGAATTAAACAATTGGATTCCCAACGATTCAGAAGATTATACAAGTGAGGCATCCATGAAAGAAGACTTTTTAGATCAGTTAGATTCGTCAAAACCCTTAGAGAATCGCATCAAAGTACTTGGAGCTATAGATGCAGTATGGGAACGTGATAGAATCAATGTTAGTTTAAAACAGAAATTCACCGATCATTATAATCTTCGAAAGAATATTATCATAGAGGGACTAGAAGATGGTTTGCCACTTTCTAAAATATTTGAGAGCACTGAAGAATTGAGGAGGGCTTACTTCAAAGAGAAAACAGTAATCTCTAATGTTGTTAGCCTTGAATCGGTTCTGTGGGAAGATGGAGACATACAAAATTTACTAAAGGATATTTTGTATCAACGACTAAGAGACCAATTGATTAAGGAGGTGGAAACATGGACAGTAGGTGGAGTTCACGTTGATGTGGAAGCATTGAAAGAAAAATTCTTCGCAAGAACAGCACAAAAAATCATAGCATTGAATGAAAGAATAGCAGCAATGGAATTGGCTCAAAATCGAGATGTTAGATTAGACATAGCAGTTCAAATTACCTTTACTGAGAAATTCAATAACCTGGAGAAAATCTCCTAATTTTTAGATAAAAAATACTATGGCAAACGCTTCAAATATAGTTTTAAACTTTGACGGACAAAATGATCGAGTAACCATTGGAACGGCCAATGAACTGGGATTAATCAATAGCAGTTTTACAGTAGAGGCTTGGGTTAAGATTGAAAATATTGGCCCAGATCGCCCAATTATTGGAGTGCATAAAGGATTGGTATTTATGACAAGAGGCCGTCGAATCTATTTGGCTTTTTATGGAAACGATACAATTAGTAATATCAATCTACAACAAGATGAGTGGTACCATATTGCCTTTAGATATGATTTAGAAAAACAAGAACAAGCCATTTTTGTCAATGGCATTTTGGACAAAGCTGAACAAGGACATGCTGCTTATACTCATGATGGTCCGGTATTTATAGGACATGGTCATGGAACTCCTCAACATTTTAAAGGAAGCATTACTGAATTGCGATTTTGGGATCATGCTTTATCGCAAAAAAATATTCAAGAAAAATTATATGAAAGACTGAGGGGAGATGAATCGGGTCTTACTGCGTACTATCCTTTAAATGAAGGGAGAGGAGGATTGGCTCATGCCAAAAATACACCTCGACATCCCGGTAGAATATTTGGCGCAACTTGGGCTAAAGATAATTCTACAACTCTTTTTCCTCGAGTTTTAGAGTTGGCTGAAAAAAATAGTTATGTAGAATTAAGTCCAGAATCTTTGCCTTCAGGTAATGAAATTACAATCAGTTTTTGGGCTCGGGGAGGCGATGGAATGTCAAAAGTTAGTCGATTCTTAAGTGCAGTGGACCAGGAAGGAGGTATATTGTTATTAATTCATCTTCCAATAAAAGATAATATAGTTACCTTTTCTTGTGGATTTGAAGGTGATAAAGCCAATATGGATATTCTAACATTGGAATTTGAAGATCCCAGTATTTTTTATCACCAATGGAACCATTGGACTTTTACAAAAAATGCGGAGACCGGTGAGATGAAAATCTATTTGAATGGCGATTTGATGGGAGAAGAAAAATCGAAAAAAGGAAGTATTAATCCGAATTGTGTTAGCATGCGACTGGGAGCATTGGCTAGCGTTTTTCAAGGGAAACCAAGAGATTTTTGGAAAGGACATATCACAGAATTAACAATGTGGTCAAAGGCACTAAGTTCGCATGAAATTAATAATATTATTGGTAAGAAACTGACCGGCAAAGAAGATGGATTGGTTTCATATTTACCTTTTTCTCATGTTGATGAAGGTGAATTTATTTCCGATATGACAGGCAAATCCGGAATTGGAGGCTCTTTAAAGGGAGGTAGTCAGATAGTAGATTTTAATAGTGATCCTCTAAGTTTTACTTCCTTTCCTTTTACAAAAGATTCCTTTTTATCTTTTGATGGTACAAATGATCATGTAGATTTAAAAGGCTTAAGCCAAGCTCCTTTAGAATTTAGTAATGGTTTGACGATAGAAGTTTGGGCCTATTTCGAGTCGTTTAATAAATGGTCTCGTATCATTGATATTGGCAATGGTGAAGCTCAACAAAATATCCTTTTCGCAAATGAAGCTACGTTGAATGATCTTGTATTCGAATTTTATACTCCAGATCATAGTCAAAAAATAAGAGCTAGAAATATTTTGAAACTACATACTTGGATGCATCTTGTTGCTAGAGTAATGCCTGATGGAAGTGCTTCCTTATTTGTTAATGCTAAAAAGGTAACCGAAGGAACTTTGGATTTACCTCAAAGTATACTATATGAAAATTGGTATGTTGGTAAAAGCGCTTGGTCACATGATGAATATTTCAAAGGAGGAATGTCCGAACTTCGATTATGGGAACGGGGATTGACTGGAGTAGAAATAAAAAGAAGGATGAATCAACGCCTCTCTGGGCTAGAGGAAGGTTTGATAGGCTATTGGCCATTCAATGGTGGGCGAGGAAATTTTGCGAAAGATCATTTAATATATGGCAATGATCATCCTTCCGGACAAACCGACGGAGAAATACAAGGAGCTACTTGGACTTCAGATGATAGCCTGGGGTTTTGTATGCCTGTCCCATCAAGTGCAGTAACGACTTTTCAAGGAGGGCATATCCGTTTAGCAGATAAAAATCAATATAAAATTACAGGTCCCATTACTTTGGAAGCTTGGGTCAAACCAGCAAGTATTCACAATGAAGGAATTAAAATCGTAGAGGAACTACCAGGAATAAAGAGAAGACCTATTATCTCTCGAATGGGAGTAAATGAAGGATGGGAATTAATAGCAACTCAAGAAGGAGTTCAATTTTCTCTGGGGTTTAAAACGGGTATTTCTACCATTCGTTATCATGATGACATGACGGAAGGCCTTTGGTACCATGTTGTTGGGGTTTACAATGGTCGAGAGCAATCCATCTATATCAACGGAGTCAAAAAGATATCCAAGTCCGTTAATGGACAAACGATTTTGTATAGCGGTGTTCCCTTTATTGGTTGCAATGCACATGACAACAGCCTTCATTACCAAGGCAATATGGCAGAGCTTAGAATTTGGAGTAAAGGACTTAGTGAATTGGAAATTAAACAACATGTTTTTCAACCATTGACTGGAAAGGAACCTTCATTAGTGGCTTATTTCAGAATGGATGAATCCTTTTTTGAACAAAAAAATATAGATAAGCTTGCTACTTTTTTTATCCGAGATAGTTCGATTTTTCGCGAAGATGCGATAACCAATCAAGTTATTCCTTCAGAAGGAAATACACCAGTTTTAAATCGAGGAGCTTTTTCAGAAAACATCTATTCAAGAGGTATTGATTCTGCTTTTGCTTTAGTGGAGTCCTTACGATCAGAGATGAATATGCTGGGGGAGGCTAATAAAGTTTTGACCGATGAAAATAAGGTGTTAAACAGTACGAAGGATTCTGTAGATGCTGTTCTTGAAAGTGAAAATATTCAATTGAAAAAAGAATTAGCACGACATAATGAATTGATCGGAACTTTGAAAGAACAAATTTCAGAATTGAACTTATTGAAAAATGATGAAAAGGCAGAAAAGAAAATTTTATTAAAAGAATTTATTTTGCGTACACAAAATTCAATCAAAAATGCACAAGCAGAATTAGTAAATGATCAATCAGGATACCAATTGAAAGATGTAGAAATGACCTTGAAAGTTTTGCCTATTAACCAAGGAGAAGGGATCAAATTCCCAGAAGGAGATGACTCAATAGATAGTGGTCAATTGAGTACAATGAATTTTACCTTTTCTCCTGGTTCAACAATTAAAGAAAGGGAAGTGAAACCCATAATAGTACCAGATTTACATGGCTTAACGGATATAATGGCTAGACGGAAATTAGCAGCTTTAGGGTTTAGGGTTAACCAAAATACACAAGCGGTACATGAAGATTCAAATTCAAAAGTAAAAATGATTGGAAGGGTCGTAAATCAAATTCCAGCTAAAAATACGGAAGCGCCTTTTGGAACTATAGTTACTGTTTTTATCGGTAAAAAAAGTTGATGGGAAAAAACTGATTCTCGATTATCTAAAAATAGGAGTGATCTGCGAAAGTCAAAATATCCGCGTTCAATTATGCTAACAGTTTAGACTAAAACGAAATAAAATAAATCATGAATAAATCCAATTTAGAATTAACCGAAGCGCTCTCCGCTCCCTTGGGAGAAGTCATTTCTTCCGTAGCAAAAGGAGTTGCAGAAGCACAGCAGGCGATGGATTTACATACCATTGAGACCTTTCAACAGGTGTACAAAGGAGACAAAGGAATGTTGGAACAACTTCGACAATTGGGCTATCGACCTACTTGGTATAAAATCCCAGAAGTTTCTGCCGAAATACAAATGTCTTTGTCTATTAATGCGACTTCAATAGAAACGGGAAGCTTTAATGGCCAGAATATCAATCGAGCCAATAAATTCGAATTACTTGCAGCACCCGTCGATGCCAATTATGCCAATCGATTCAATTATGATATCAACGGTTCAAGTAAATTGACTTTTAAAATCGTTCCGGTTCCTCCTTCACCACTTGCGGAAGAAGTAAAGGTGAGTCCATTTTTAATTAATAAAACAATAGGAGAGGCCATTGATTTACTTAATCTATTGGAGATCCCTCATCAGTTTGCGGACGAGTCAGTTAACTTAGAAACTGTAGACCGAAATTCAACGATCTCAGTAGTAGAACCTTCGGCTGGTTCCATTTTAGCAAAAGGAGCTGCAGTCACATTAACTTTAAACTAATAAGTAACGACTAAAAAATAAGCCGACGATTTAGGTTTTAACCCAAATGCGGAAATTATTATTTAAACGTTACTAAAAATTAATAAAAACACTCAACTTATGTCAGTAGCAACCGAATTGGCCAGTGTTCCTTTTGGAGATATGATTACCTCTTTAGGAGCAGGTATCGCTCAAGCGCAATTTGAATTGGACAAATCCAGCGCTGCCATTGCTCGAATGATGAGTGGTGTCGATCCAGAGGATCGGGTGCAATTTGGAGGCCAAAGTTTGTCTTTAATTGAACTTGGTTTTACGCCCACTTTTTATCAATTTGTTGAATCTACCATCGAAGTGAAAATCGTGGTTAATATGACTAAGTCTTCCTCTAATGAAGTTAAATCAAATACTAAATCAAATTCGCTTGAATTCAAAAGTAATTATATTTGGTGGCGTCCCAATGCCTCAATTACCGCTACAACCAGAACAGTCGATGCAAAATATTCAAATAAATATGATTATAGTGTGGAAGGCTCTAGTATTATGCGCACGAAATTGGTTCCCGTTCCGCCACCTGCGATTTTAGAAGATCGAATTCGAGTTTTAATGGAAGAAGAAGCCAATGTAAACTATCAAAAGGAGTTACGCCGTTTGAGGATAATCCATAGACCTGCTATCCTTACTGCGATTGCCAATTGGACCAAAGCCATGGATTCAGAAGCTGTTATCGAAACGAGAGGTGATTTAGAAAGAAGCATTTTTGCACAAAATCCAGCCTTATTAAACATACTAAAAGCATATCCAGAAATCATTATAGATCCAACTATTGGTCAAGCCATTTCAAGTAAATTTTCGAATTATATTACAAGTAAACGACAAATGGAGGACGATATTTTAGCTTTAGAAGGCTCCTCTAGTTTACCTGATACCGAAATTTATATCAATCAAGCTGCCGCACAAAGAGAGTTTGTAACCAACCTTGCTCAAGACACCGGTTCTACTTTACATGCTCAATTAATGAACCATAAAGACTTTTTGGAAAAGCCGGCATTCCTCAGTATGATCGGTAGGATTTTTGACAATTACTTGGATGAATTAGGAACTAAATTAGTTGAAAAGATTTCGAACTTAACAGGTGGAAATTTAGATTTAAAAGATCCCGAGGATGTGATTAAAGAAGCATTAGATGTAGAAACTGCATTAGAAAATCAAATATCCCCTCATCCGGATATAAAGACTTCATCTAAAGTACAAGAGGAAGCTACAAATAAATTTATTACCCTCTTAAGTGTTGCTGTTATTTCAGAATACAATAGTTGGCCTTTTCCTACCGATGGGATATATGAAAGCCAAAGAGACTTATTAGATCGTTTCCTTACGGAAAAAAATCTAGAACAACGATTCATTAATTTCCCAAAACTTTATTTCGAATTAGCTGAAACGGAGATCAGTAAACACAAAGATTATCTTGATGATGTAGCTGATCAACTGGAAGATGCCATAACAAACTGGTCTCCTTCATCTGATGCTAAACTAACTAATCCAATTTTAGCACAAAATAATTTTTTCCTCACTCATCAAGAACTTGATGTTCGTAAGACTGACTTGGCTCCTTTTTTGGAAGCAGCCTCCATTAAGAAAAAAATGGATACTGTTTCACTAATTAATTTTTTCCATGAATGGAAGCCAACAAGTCAAGAAGCAGAGAAAATCAACGGCATGAATACTATCGAAAGGCGAAAAAAATTAGCGGAAAATATTTTTAAAGCGATTGCCTTAAAAGAAGGTTGGCAAGATGCTTTATTTGATGAAGTGAAGATTGAAAAAGATTTTACAGATATCAGGAATGATTTGGTGACAGAAATTAGAGCAGCGGCACAAGCACAAGCAGCAATAGATGTAGAGTAGAATTCACTTTTTTTAAAAGAAAATTAACGGAACATAAATATGGACAATCAGCCAACGTTTACTAGAGAAGTTTTAAATATTCCATTCGGAGAAATCATTCGCGAAGTGGCTATTGGAATTGCAGAAGCACAATTTGAAATGGATAAAACCAGTATGATTGTAGCGGAGCAAATGAGTGGTCAAAAAATATTAAGAGAAGCTGGAACTGGTGAACCGATTCTCGATGCTGCAGGTAATCCTCAGGTCGTTTCTTCTATGGTTACTTTTGGACATCAGTACAATGTACAGGGAAAAGGAGCAACGGCAGTTGCACAGATGTCTGGAAAGATAGTTGCTCTAGAAATTTTAGATGGAGGGAGTGGATATACCGAGGAATTTACGATTGATTTTATTAGCAAAGACGGTAATGGATCCGGAGCAAGAGCTCAAGCAAATATAGATGAAGGTGGTAAAATTGTCTCTATCAACTTAGAGCATGATTTAGATGATGAAAATAATAAAGGTGGTACAGGATATACTTCTACTCCAAAGATTGTTTTTGTAGATGAAGAAGGTAATCCTATTGACAATACAAGTGCTAAAATCAAGGTTAGAATAGATATGAGCCTTACTGGAGTCCAAGTGACTAATACCGGAACAGGATACACTAAGGTGCCAAGAATTAAGTTTGAAGGAGGAAATGGAACAGGTGCGACCGCAACTGCTATGATTCAGGATGACGGATTAATATTCATCCAATTGACTAATGGAGGTAGTGGGTATACGAGTCCACCAGAAGTATTTATCCTACCAGAATTTGATGTAAAGCCTCAACAATTGAGTATGATGGAACTCGGTTTCGTTCCTAATTTTTATCAATTTGTGGATACGGTTATCGAAATGAAACTTGCACTTAGGATTAACAAACAAGATAAGAAATATAAAATATGGGCCTCTTCGGTTGATGCCAATTATACCTCCTCTTATAATTATAATCTCAATTTGGCAACTACTGTAAAAACTAAAATAGTCCCGATTCCACCTCCAACCATTTTAGAAGATCGTATTCGAACAATGATGGATAACAATGACTTTGTAGAAGAAAATATGCTATAAAATCTTCCTTGCTTAGAAATCAACAAAAGGTCAGAAAGTATATTTTATTCCAATGACAGACGATTACGAACGACGTTCCTTCAAGGAACGTCGTTCGTTGTTAGCAGGAGATTTGAGATCTTTTTGTCTTTTAAAATACCTTTATTATCATTCGCTATAGCATTCAATAAAACATATTACTGATTTTTACTGTTAATGATTTACATTTGAGTACACTATTTTTTAAACGAAAAATACTTGAGACGATGAAATATTTAAATTTTCTTATTAGCCTTAGTTTCTTTTTTTGTTTTACAGCATGTAATCAAGCGCAACAAGCTGTTAATTCTTCTACAGCTACCAATGACCAAAAGGAAGTTAGTCAAAAACTTCCTTTTGATAAAATTGTAAAATCTGATGCTGACTGGAAAGAAATTTTATCGGATGAAGAGTTTTATATCTTACGGAAAGCAGGAACAGAACGCGCCTTTACCGGAGATCTTTGGGATCATAAAGGAAAAGGGACTTATACGTGTGCAGGCTGTCAATTGCCTTTGTTTTCGTCTGAAACAAAATTCAAATCAGGAACAGGTTGGCCAAGTTATTGGAAGCCCATTGAAAAAGCAAACGTAGCTGAAAAAACGGATAATAAGTTTGGTTGGAATAGGGTAGAGGTGTTGTGTGCTCGATGTGACGGACACTTGGGACATGTATTTAATGATGGTCCAAAACCAACAGGCTTGCGTTATTGCATCAACTCTGCCTCTTTAGATTTTGAGAAAACAGAATAGTATTTTGTGTTTGGTTTTTAGTTATTGATTCCCCTTTTACATTGAGCTGACTTGTAAAAAGAGAACCAACAACTAATAACTAACATTTAAATAAGCTATCTTAACAGTGTCAAATCACCCTCTAAGAATATTTCATCTTCGCCATTACACGTTTCAAATTTGATTCGAAGCCACCAAACGTAAACGCCAATTGGTGCTCTCCGACCTTTTAGTTTTCCATTCCAACCTTTTTGAATATCCTTTGAGCCGAAGACATTATTGCCCCATCGATCAAAGATTAAAATTTCAAATTCGGCAATAGGAATCGTAGCTTCTATTTTGAATTCATCATTGTTGCTATCTCCATTTGGAGAAAAGGCATTAGGGATATAAAATAAATCTTTCAATGGTTCAAACTCATTAATGATGGTGAAATCATGATGAATCGTTTCACATTCATTTGACACTTCAACCCAATAATCTCCTGACAAGGTAAATGGACGAACGGCATCTGTTGAACCATCTGACCATAAAAAATTTAATGCTCCTGTATCGTTTTCATTACTATCAATAGCAGAAAGAAAGATGGCATTATCCGCGCAAGTTTGATATAGATCATCCAAATTAATTGCTATAGGATCGTAATGCTGAATATTGATTTCTTGAGATTGAATACAGCCCAAATCATCCATCACATAAACGGTATGTTCACCTGAGGATACCAATTCGAAATCTGGACTTGCTTGGAATGTTTGATTATTTAAGGCATATCGATAAGGGGATAAACCTGCTGAAATATTTCCAACAGTCAGTGACCCTGTTGACATTTCTAAACAAGAAACTCCGGGATCTACTTCGAAAATAATCGGCGCATCCATTTCTACTTTTACCACATCGGCAGCAGTACAGCCACTAATTAAATGTGTCAATGTCAACATGTATAGACCCGGATGGTCCACTGATGGATTTGGATCTTGACTAACAAATCCATCAGGCCCTGTCCATTCAATAGCTAGTTGATCTAGACCTTCTATAGCTGGTGCTAAATGAGTTTCATGACTATTACAATCTAAGAAAAGATCGATTCCTGCATCCGCGATTAAGGTGTCAATATTTTGAACTACCGTAACGTTTGCTGTATTGCTACATCCATTATTACTGAGCGTTAATTGATAAGTTCCAGATTCATTTACCTCAATAGTTGGACCATTGGGATTACCCACAATGTGACCATCAGGACTATACCAAGTGTAATTTACATTCGGTCCTGACATACTTTGATTTGCATCTAAAGTCACCAATTCATGGTTGCAATCCAAGGCGAGAGGCGTTTCTATTTCAATATAAGTGGATATCATTTCTATGTTTAAATTGACAATGCTATCACAGCCCTTAGAGGAGACTAAAGTGATATTATAAATACCGGGTTGACAAAATTCTTCCGTTCCCATAGTATAACAATCGTACTCGCAAATGTTAGCATTAACCTCTGAAGAAAGACTGATCACTCCATCGATTACAATCGTACTATCTTTACTGATACAACCATTCGTATCATTAAAAACTTCTAAAATATACCAACCAGAAAGACAGACTTCTGCTTGTAAATCAGTGCTACTAAAACCATTTGGCCCCGTCCATAAAATATTATTTACACTAGCTTGACCTTGTAAGTTGACACAATTATTCTGGCAATTAATTTCTAAATCTGCACCAGCATTGACGATTGGTAATGTTAGATCATCAATGACATTTATCGTTTCTATTTGATTGCAAAGACCATTTTCAATAATTAAAGTATAATTCCCTGCTTGATCCACTTCGATGATAGGTGAGTTTGGGTTACCCAAAATATTTCCATCGGAAGTTGTCCAAAAGAAGTTAAGTCCATCACCAAAAGAGGCACTAGCATCTAGTGTTGAAGTAGGGTTGTTGCAAGTGATGATATCTATTTCTGACATTTGAATAAAAAGTTCAGAAACGATTAAATTTAGTTGGATAGTACTATCGCATCCTTGCCAATTGGTAATCGTATTGGTATAACTTCCACTTTGACAATAAGTCATATTATCCAAGGTGTAACATTCACCTGCACAAATTTCTTCGTTTAGGATAGAGAGAATTTCGATGATCTCTTCACTCACCATGACTTCGGAAATATCCTCACAACCGCTACTTGGTTCAAAAACACTTAAGGTATACCATCCCACTTCACAAACATTTGGCGAAAGCTCTGAAGAAACAAATCCATCTGGTCCCGTCCATAAAAAATCAACTGCTTGATCAGCGTCAAAAGCTCCTTCCAGTTGAACACATTCATTTTGACAATCAATGGTTTTATTCATTCCAGCATCAGCAATTGGCGGTGTCAGGTCACCTCCAATAACTTCGACATTTGCATTATATGGACAATTGCAATTCCCAATTACATTCAAACTATATATTCCCGGTTCACATACAGTAGGATTCATTTCATTACTGGTAAAACTTCCTGGGCCTTGCCAAGTATAAGAAAATGATTGATCTAAATTAGGTTGTAAAATGGCACATGGATTATCACAATTGATCATTTGATTTTGACCTGCGTCAAAAAATAAAGGTGGGCAAATGGAAGGTTCAATATTTACAAAAATACTTTCACTAGTATTACATCCTGTGGCCAAATCAATGACCGTAAAGGTATAATTGCCAGGCTCACAAACCATAACAGGATTAACTCCAAATCCTTCCCAATACATATCAACGGGGCCATTCGAACTACCACCATCTCCATTGAGTTCTACACAAATATCACATCCTAATTCTATAGGCGTACTTGAAGCGATAGCCCAAACATCTAGACAAGAACATACATCTCCACCACCGCCAAAAGATAAGGTGATAGGACCGCACTCATAGTTTGGTGGTTCAGGGATTTGACTATTTTCGACATTAAAACTGAGACCACCACATCCTATGGCACAAGTATCAATATTCATTACATTGACTCGCATCACTGTATCGTAAGTAATGTGTTCGACCCACTGTAACATAAGCTCTACGGGGGCAATTGGTAAGGCATAATTACTAGCTGTCAGTTCTTCGAAAATGGTAAAGGTTATTGGATCAGGGCCATAATAATTGGCATTAGGATCAATGATGAATAAATAATTTTGATTATCCACATCAATGATCGTACTATCATTTAAAGGAACCAATAAAGTATCATTTTGTAAATAATTCCATTGACCACCTAGCCGACGAGGAAGATAGGCGAAAGTAGTATCGACTGTCGTCAAAATACATTCTGGTGGAAGAGGTGCAGGCAATGGACACAGTGGAGGTAATGGACATTGGGATAACATTCCTGAAAATAAATCGGAATGTAGCCCATCTAAAAATCCAAAGAAATCACCTAAGACCACTTCTTGTGGTTCCATGATACAGGAGGTGTCACTATCACTGGAAGTGATCGTCGTAAAATCAATTTGATCCGCTACACAACTATCAACTGCTCCAATAATTTGACTTGCAATAAGATTCGATTCGCACATTCCATTTAGATAAAAAGACCAAATAAATTCTGGCTCGATTTGACCAGCAATGGTAATGACATTTGGTTCGGGATCTAAGCAATTAGAACTTCCTCCTTCATGACAGCCATAATCATTATAGTCCAATTGGATATCGACAAAGGAGCTGAAATCAGTTGTGCTTGGATCTCGGAATAAAATCTCAATGGTATCTCGATCAGAACAAATTCCATTGTCCAATTCATAAAAGAATTGATAATAACCACAACTCGCTACGGTCACTTGAACGGAATCTGATGTGAACTCTTGGAAAGAAATGGTATCAGCACTTTCTTGACAAATGATTCCCCAATAACCTCCAGTGGGTTGACCAACTAAAGTATAAGTAAAGCCACAAACAATAGTATCTTGACTTGTGATTTCTACTTGCTCATCGGCTGCTTCGATTACGGTCACAGAAGCAGTTCCACTACAACCAGAATCATCTTCAACCGTTACACTATATTCACCTCCAGTCGTTACTATAATTTCAGAAGTTGTAGAATCGTTGGACCATAAATAAGTATCAAAGCCTGATCCTGCATTCAGTGTGGTCATTCCACCAGAACAAAAATCAAGATCTCCAGATATCGTCGGTGCTAATTGATCATCTTGAATGACTTCAATTTCATCTATACCGGTACAGCCATTTGAAGAAGTTACCGTCACCCCATAAATACCTGAAGCTTCCGCTGATATGAATTGATCCGTAGAACCATTCGACCAAATATAGTTTTCGTAAGAACCTACTGATAAAAGAGTAGAACCACCTGTACAAAAAGTAGTACTACCCTCAATCTCAGGAATAGGCAATTCTTCCTCTTCTAAGAGGAAACTAGTGGAGTAATAACAGTCATAATCATCGTATACTTGAACAGTATATATTCCGCCAGAATTGACAGTAATACTAGATGAAGTTTCTCCTGTAGTTGACCAATAAACATTATGAATACCAGATGAACCTTGAACAATTACATCTAAGGTAGTCGAGCTTCCTTCACAAATTAGGTTATCACCTATAATATCAACCTGAACAGGTGGACATGCACAGGGAAAGCTTTCAAAAAATAAATTGACTGGACCACAATCATAAGGAGATGGACCGCCAATACTAGAGCCAGAATTGATTTGGATGCCTCCGCAAGGTAAATTCATGGTACAAGTATCGAGTGTCAAATCTACAATTTGTACAATCGTATCATATCGAATATTTTCAATCCATTCTAAGGAAATAAGAATTGGATCATAAGGCATATCATAAAGGGTCGGAGAAAATTTTTCAAAAATCGTAGCCTCTATTTGTCCAGGGCCATAATAATCTGCTCCCGGATTTAGAATAAATAAGAAGTCACGATTTTGATAATTAAATTCAGTGCTGTCGCTTAGTGGAAGATAATTGTTAGATCCTTGTCGTAAATGCCAAAGTCCACCTTCGCGAATCGGTATTTCAATATAATTGGTATCTCTTACTTGCGTAAAACAGTCAGGCGAAGATGGAGTAGGTGCTGGACAGATTGGAGGAATTTGGCATTCTCCTAAAATAGAATCGAGTAAAAAATTATTCAAATCATTCGTCCATCCTAAAAAGTCATTGACAACCACTTCCTGCGTTTCCATGATGGTATAGGAAATCGTGTCTTTAGTGTTATTTATTTGAATGGAAATGTTATCCACTACACAGCTATCGCCATTACCGTTGGTGATGGTCTCATAAATGTTAGATTCGCAAATCGCTGAATTATTAAATGACCAGATCAATGCGGGTGCTGTTTGACCGGAAAAACTAATGCTATTACTAGATGGATTCCAACAATTACTTGATCCGCCAGTAGGACATCCATAATCATTGTAATCAACTTCGATATCACTAGATATATCGATCACAATTGTACTCGGATCTTGAAATAAGATTTCAATGGTATCTCGACCGCCACAATCATCATCATCCAAATCATAATAGAATTGATAATAGCCACAAGAACTGACGGTCACCTGCATAGAGTCAACATTAATTTCCGTAAAGGAAACGGTATCTGCACTTTCGGAACAAATGACTCCCCATGTACCACCGGGAGGTTGAGCCATCAAGGTATATTCAAATCCACAAACGATAGAATCTTGATTGATGATTTGTGGAGGAGCATTGGAGGAAGTTGTCACTATTACCATCTCGGCTCCAGTACAACCCAATTCATCTGTGACAGTTACACTATACTCACCTGCTGTATTTACAGAAATGGATGACGAAGTTTCATTGTTCGACCAAAGATAAGTGCTGAAATCTTCTGGAACATTAAGCGTAGTAGAGCCATTGCTACAGAAATTTAAAAGGCCTGATATACTTGGCATTAGAGGACTGTTTTCTTCAATGTAGAATTGAGCTTGATTAGTGCAACCAACACTATTACTAACAGTTACACCATAGGTTCCAGTGCTGCTTACAGAAATACTTTGGTTAAATGTATTATCGGACCAGATGTAGCTTTGATGAATACTGCTTGTTAAAGTGGCTGTACCGTCTTGACAAAAAGTAAGTGGACCATCGATATCAACAACAGGGATCTCATTTTCGGTGACAACAAAAGAATTCTCGGCCTGACAGCCTGAGGAATTAGAAGCCACTACAGAATACACTCCTGGTTGTGTTACTGAAATGGACGGACCAAATTCACCTGTGGACCAATAATACCCTGTAAAATCAACACCGAAAGCAATTATCTGAGCGGATTCTCCGGGGCAAATATTGTCATCTCCAAAAATATCTACAAATGCTCCTCCACAAGGACAAGGATATCCACCAAAAGATAAATCAACTGGACCACAATCATAAGGAGAAGGACCGCCAATACTAGATCCAGAATTAATTTGGATTCCTCCACAAGGTAAATTCATCGCACAAGTATCCAGTGTCAAATCTACAATTTGTACAATTGTATCATATCGAATTTCTTCAATCCATTGTATGGAAATATTGATTGGATCATGTGGTTCAACAAAAGAGTTGAAACCAATTTTTTCGAAAATAGTCGCTTCTATTGGCCCTGGCCCATAATAATCGGCTCCTGGATTTAGGATCAATAATAAGGTTCGATTTTGATAACCAAATTCAGTACTATCGCTTAATGGAAGATAATTGTTAGCTCCTTGTCGTAAATGCCATAGTCCGCCTTCGCGAATCGGTATTTCAATATAATTGGTATCTCTTACTTCCGTAAAACAGTCGGGCGAAGATGGAGTAGGTGCTGGACAGATTGGAGGAACTTGACATAGTCCTAAAATAGAATCCAATAAATTATTATTCAAATCATTCGTCCATCCTAAAAAGTCATTGACGACAACATCTTGCGATTCAGTGATCGTATAGAATATCGTGTCTTTAGTGTTATTTATTTGAATGGAAATGTTATCTACTGCGCAGCTATCGCTATTACCAAAGGTAGTCGTTTCATAAATGTTAGATTCGCAGATAGCCGAATTATTAAACGACCAAATAAAAGCTGGTTCTGTTTGACCAGAAAAACTAATGCTATTGCTGGATGGATTGTTGCAATCTGTTGCTCCGCCACTAGGACATCCATAATCATTGTAGTCAACTCCGATGTCACTAGATAAATCGATGACGAGCGTACTTGGATCTTGAAATAAGATTTCTATGGTATCTCGGCCACCACAATTGTCATCATCCAAATCATAATAGAATTGATAATAACCACAAGAACTAACAGTCACTTGCATAGAGTCTCCATTAATTTCCGTAAAGGAAACGGTATCTGCACTTTCGGAACAAATGACTCCCCATGTACCACCGGGAGGTTGAGCCATCAAGGTATATTCAAATCCACAAACGATAGAATCTTGATTGATGATTTGTGGAGGAGCATTGGAGGAAGTTGTCACTATTACCATCTCGGCTCCAGTACAACCCAATTCATCTGTGACAGTTACACTATACTCACCTGCTGTATTTACAGAAATGGATGACGAAGTTTCATTGTTCGACCAAAGATAAGTGCTGAAATCTTCTGGAACATTAAGCGTAGTAGAGCCATTGCTACAGAAATTTAAAAGGCCTGATATGCTTGGCAATAGAGCACTATTTTCTTCAATTTGGAAACTGGCTTCTCCTGAACAAGCATTGCTATCACTTACGGTAACATAATAAATGCCTGTTTCATTCACAGAAATACTTTGACTATTCCAACCATTTGACCATTGATAACTATCATAAGAACCTGTAGTTAAAGTAGCCGAACTACCCATGCAAAAGAGAGGTGGACCGGTAATAATTGGATGAGGTGGTTCATCCACTATGACTTCGAAGGATTCTTCGTCAATACAACCAAATTGATCTGAAGCAAATGCAGTATAAACTCCTGGTTCGGATACCGTAATTGTTGGGCCATATTCACCAGTAGACCAATAATAAGTGGGGAAAATATCCCAACCATAATACTCAGCTGTCAATTGAGTAGTTTCGCTGTCGCAGATACGATTATTTCCGTAAATTTCCACAAATGCCCCATCACATGTGCAAGGATAACCGCCAAAACGTAAATGTATAGGACCACATTCATCATCTGGTGGATCTACAATAATGGTTTCTAGATTGATTACAGATCCACCACAACTAATTCCACTATAATCAATAGTACAAGTATCAATAGTTGAGGTAATCACTTTTATGACTTCTTTGGTTTTAAATTTTGGTACCCATTCCATAAAAACGTCAATAGGTGCAAACGGATAGTAAAAATAATTAGGCGATAACTCTTCAAGAATTGTAGCAGTTCCTGCCCCATAATTTTGAGCCCCAGGTTCTAAAATGAATAAGAAATTTCTATTCTCAATCACTATTTCTGTACTATCATTTAAGGGCGTCAAATCGGGATTTAGAATATGCCATCGCCCTCCATCTGGAATGAAAATATTGTAAGAAACGGTTTTACTCACTTCTATATAGCAATCTGGAGATGGTTCAGGCAGATCGGGAGGCGGAGGAGCAGGACAAGGACTAGGAGGTAGAAGCAGTTGCAAAATAGTGGCTAATAAATTACCATTATTGGCATCGACTAAGTCAAAAAATCCAGTTTCCACTTCATCTTGTGAGGCTTCACTTGATATAGATTCTGAACCTGAGCTATTGATAGTATAATGGTACATAGTATCGACTACGCAATTATCAACAGAGTCAATATTATAGATTGGAACATAATTAATAAAACTATATTCAGCTGTACTGTTCAATTTGTATTTAATAGTTGCTTCAGTTCCACCTGAAAATGAAATAAGATTTGGAGGATCATCCCAGCAATTCACTTCTCCACCAGTAGGACAAGTACCTCCTTCATATTCCATTTCTATAGTTGTTGTTATATCAATAATTGGAAAACTAGGATCTAAAAATAATAGGTCAACGGTATCTATTCCTGTACAAGAACCATTGTTTAATTCGTAATAAAATTGATAATATCCACAATCAGCTACAGTTACTTGAATCGAATCAGAAGTATATTCTTCGAGAGAAACAATATCTTCATTTTCTTGACAAATAAGGCCCCAATGTCCGCCTGGAATTTGTCCAACTAAGTTGTAAGTAAAACCACAAACAATGATGGTATCCGTTTCTGCAATCAAACTATCCAGAGACGAATTTACCATAAGGTCCAAAACGATAATAGAATCACAGCCTATTATCGTACCATTGGGAATCGTTTCCGTGAAAATACCTGTTTCATCATAAGGTACATTATTAATAATAAATTCTTCTCCTTCACAAATTTGCGCAGAAATATTATTGATAAAATGGTTGACCTCTTCATTAACATCTAAGTTGACTGATGCCGTACAGCCATTGAAATTATCTGTGACTACAGCAGTATAGTTCCCAGGGAAACAAACTGAATGACTATCTCCATTTGCTAAACTTGTTCCACTTGAATTGAACCATTCGATACTATGTCCATTAGCGGAATTGGCCGTTACGGAAAGAGTGGTACAAGTTATTTGACAAGTTAATTCTTCGAATGGCTCGGCGACAATACTAGGATCAACTAGATCTTCAGTTATGGTGACTTGATCAAAACCTTCACAAAAACATTCATTCATGATCGTAAGATTATAAGTTCCAGGTTCACAAACTTCAGGATTGAGTTCAAAACTGGTATAGCCGTTCGGCCCGTCCCAAAAGATACTAGTGGCCCAAACATAATCTATAGAAGCGTCAAGTGTAACACAGGGTTCATTACAAGTTAGTACTTTATCATTCCCTGCATCTATAAATGGATCCCACAAACATTCATTAATGTGAATTTCATCTGTTGCAGTACAACCTGAATTAATATCAGTAACAACTAAAGTGTAAACTCCTTCATTAAATACAGTCAAGTTTGTACCTGATCCAGAATTAAATTGCCATGAAATATCCACAGGTCCATAATTACTATTCCCAATTCCTTGTAACTCAATCCAAGGTTGATAACAGTTGACTTCATCCCAAAAATTAGGATTAATAATTTCTGCAGTCACTTCAACACACTCTATACAAGGATCTTCAACGCCGAAACTAATCTCAATTGGGCCACATGGATAAGGTGGCGGAGGGGGAATATCTCCACCGTCATAAATAATATTGATTCCTCCACAAGGTTCTAAATCACAAATAGGAATGACGCGAGTTCGATAAACTTCTACCGGCTCGTAGATGATATTTTCTTTCCATTGTAATTTGATTTTTTTCCCATAAGCAGGAACGATGGCACCTGTCGATTCATATTTTAAAAGAGAAAAAGTAATATTGCCAGGACCATAATAAGAGGCTCCTGGAATAATGGATAATAGATAGGTTTCATTTTCAATATCTATATCGGTCTGATCTGTCAAATCTATTTGAAGGGTATCTCCTTGCCAATACGTCCAGTTGCCTCCTGCTCTAATCGGAATAGAATATACTATGGTATCTTGTACTTCTTGGAAACAAGCTGGATCTTCAGGACAAGCATTGGGTAAAGGACAGGACGAAAGCAAAGATTGGAAAAATGGATTAAAAATTCCATCGAAATAAGTGGAGAAATCAGTAGTCACTTCATCTTGATTATTCATATTAAAGGTAACACTACCTCCACTCTCGGTTGTTGTGATAATATTAATTTCATCTACAGAACAACTATCTCCTTGACCGACAATCACATTCGGTGTAAAGATAGTAGAACTACAAGTGCCTTCTTGAAGAAAAGTCCAAACAAAATCTGGTTCAGGATGACCTGCTATGATGACCTCATTGTTGAATTCACAAGAGGGGTCATTTCCTACATGACAGACTACTCCATCGTACTCCAATTGAATGTCAAGGTTGATATAATATTCAGCACTACTAGGATCTCTAAATTGAATTTCAATGGTATCATGTGCTACACAATTCGTGGCATCGATCACGGTATAAACGAATTGATAAAATCCACATTGAGCCACAGTCACTTCCGTAAAACTTGAACTTGGATCAGCAATAGATACTAGATTTGCACTTTCATCACAATATACTCCCCAAGTTCCATTACCAGGATTTCCATTTAGAGTATAAGTAAATCCACAAACACTATCGTCTGGACCGGCAAAGGCATCACATGAATAAAGAATGGTAGAGTAATTTAAAAAAAAGAAGAGTAAAAGGCATAGAAATGGCCTTGTAAAGTAGGTGCTTTTCATCCTAATTTGCTTTGAAATGTAAGAGTAAAACTAAATTTAGTTTCTTATGGAAAATCAAGAGTTGATGGTTCTCGCTAACAATTTTTAAATGAATCCCGACATAATCTTGTCGGGATAAGTTTAAAAATTGGACACGAGGTTCATTAAATGTTGATTTTTAATGAAATGGAAATTTAGATTTACTCGCAGTTAGGAAGTTCTTAGTAAATGAACTTCAATTATTCCTTTCTCTTGAAATGACATCAATTGATGTCATTCGTTTAATCTCGAGTACTGGCAAGTAATCGAACGGATAACAATAAGCTTGTAAGAAAAATAAAAAGACGTGTTTGCAAAAAAGGAAAGAAAATATAATACTAATTTTAAGATTACATTGTTCTTCTTAATGTGAATTTATGAAAAGATTTGAGATATACAAAATTATGAATGTGTTTTTTTGGGTGATTGGATCTTGTTGCTTATTTGTTGGCTCTTTTTTTCTTTATGGAGAGCTAACAGCTAAGGACCAACAACTAGCAACTAAAAATCATTGAGTTAAGCATACATCGAAATACAAATTAGTCGCGTTTTATATATTCAGTATTTTATCGAAATCCAATACCTTTTTTCTTTTCAATCTCATTTTCCATTAATTGGAAATTCGAAATATCGTCGAGGGTTACTTCTTTTACTAAGTCTAAAGATCGTTTAGCTGCGGGCATTTCAGCCATTCTTAAGTTTTGCCTGCGGATGGTTTCCCCGACAATTTTACGGATGGTTCTTGCATTGCCGAAGTATTTATGTTTGTTATCTAAAAGCTTTTGAATATAAGCGTTGAGATGTTCTTCTGCTGCGGTATTTAGTTGTAATTCTTCTATTGAAAACATCATTTTTGCAATGGCCATTAATTCTTTATCATTATAATCTTCAAAGCTAAACTCTTTGTCAAAACGGGACATTAAACCGGGATTGGCTTCAATAAAGGTGGTCATTTCCTCTGGATAGCCAGCAACAATCACCATGAATTCACCTCGATGATCTTCCATTTTTTTGAGTAAAGTCTCAATTGCTTCTCTACCAAAATCATTGGCCCCTCCTGTAGTTAAGGAATAAGCTTCATCAATAAACAAACCACCTCCAAGCGCTTTATCAATCAACTCACCGGTTTTGATGGCAGTTTGTCCAATAAATCCTGCTACTAAAGATTTTCGGTCGCATTCTACTAAATGTCCTCTTTCTAAAATCCCAAGTGCTTTGTAGATTTGTACCATCAATCTGGCAACAGTAGTTTTACCCGTTCCTGGATTTCCAGTAAAAACAGAATGTAATGAAAATGCTTTACGAATATCTTTTCCGATCTCTTGATAATAGCGAACTAGCTTGGTCATTTCATCTACTTCTCGTTTGATATTTTCTAAACCAACCAATTCTCGTAATTGCATTAAAGTATCTTTCAACAATGCTTCATCAACAGGAAGGTGAACTCTATCATCTGTTCCAGTTCTAAACACTTTATGTACATCTGCTTCTTCTAGTACAGATAATTTTTCAGCTTCTAGTTGTTGCAAGTCTTGGTGATCGTTCATCAATCGAATGGCCATGTTTTGTTTCGCTTCTTCAATGATGGCATTGACAAATCGGGCGTTACCGAATTGTTCATTTCGATTCCGATAGATGTCAACTAATCGTTTATGAATAATCTCTTTCGCGTCTTTGCTAATGAGTATGCCTCGTTTTTGTGCAGTAAATTCTGCGATGTTCATTAATTCGTTAGGAGAGTAATCTGGAAAATGTATAACATTTCGTAGACGGCTGCTTAGTCCTGGATTGTAATTGAGGAAGTTGGCCATTTCTTTGGGGTAGCCTGCAAAAATTATTGCAAGGTCACCTAAACCATCTGACAATTCTTTGAGCAATACCTCAATGACTTCACGACCAAAATCTTTCCCATCATCTCCTCGATTAGTCAATGCATAAGCTTCGTCGATAAAGAGAATTCCACCACGAGCTTTGTCTATGGCTTTTTTTACTTTGGGAGCTGTTTGACCGATAAATTCGCCCACTAAATCTGCTCGGCCTACTTCGTAAACTCTTCCATGACTAAGCAAATCTAGGCTGTGATAAATCTTACCTAGCATGTTAGCTACCGATGTTTTTCCGGTGCCTGGATTTCCAGTGAAAACAGAATGAAGGTTAAGTTGTTGATCATCTTCCAGGCCCTTTTCTTTTCGAACTTTTAAAAATTGAAGATAACTGGCCAACTCATTGATTTGCGCTTTTACAGAGCTCAAACCGATCATGGCTTCCAATTCTGTTTTAGCTTCTTCAAAGCTGACCTTTTCAACGTGTTTGGTCAATATGGCTTCTATCTCTTTATTGCTTGAAAAACCGATAGGCATTTCTTCTTCTTCCTCTTCCTCTGCTACTTCAAATGGAATAACCGCAATGAGTTGATCCATAAAAATAACTTCTAGGGTGTAACGGTCTTCATACCAATATCCTGATGAATTGGAGCCATAGCCCGTATCTAGTAAGATTTCTTCAGACTGATTGCGCAATTCTTTAAAGTAGGACATAAAGGCCTTTTGCTGGCCAGAATCATTGTAGAAATTGAACTGCAGATCCAGAGGGAACATTTCGAGATCTTTTTGCTTATTAGCTAAACGCATTTCTATGTTAAGATAGCGAGTTTTGCTGGTCGCAAATGTTTTGAGATAATTGCGTTGTGCGATGGGTAATCCTTCTTGCGCACTTTCAAAAAGTCTAACTTCTAGTATATCAAAATAAGGGTTATTGTTCGGTGTAACAATACCGCCGGAAACCACATAAAAAGTGGCTGAGCCAACAGAATCATCATTTAAAAAAACTTCCCATCGATAGGTTCCTTCTTTCCAATATCCGATAGTTGGTGTTCCCCAACCTTCTCGAACAAAAATGATATTTTTGTCCTTGTTAATCGGCATTTTTTTTCTTAGTTGGCAAATCCGAGTCCCCTCTTTATCCGTACATTCAAATCGAATATCTGCACTCCATTCTGATTCATCAAATAACTTGTTGTAAAATGATAATTCACAATAGAGGTAGCGGCATTCACTTTGATCGTAGACTTTGCGGTATTTTTTCTCGTTTTTGTAGAGATTTTCTTTCGAACCAAATACCTTAATGTCCTTTATTTTATAGTTGCCACCCAAGGCTTCTTCCTTATCCTTACTGTCTTTAAAGATCATAGAATTTTTGTAAAAACTTATATTATCCAAATATAAACAAAATTTACTTAGGAGTAATGTGGCAATCACTTAAACTAAGTAAGTTAGGTAAAGAAAATGAATGAATTGGATTAGATTAATAGAGGGAGTAAAATACTAAATGTCAATGAATTATAAAAATGTATATTCTTATCTTTTTTTTTCTCGATTTTGATAGAAACATCTTGAATTTAATGCCGTAACATCAATTAGAAATTTTATTAATATGAATTACTTGGAAAGCTATTCTATTTTATTACTTTTGCGTTAAGTAAAAGTAATTTAAGAGAAAACTCCTAATGATCTTTTCTTACAAAAAAAACCTAACACATACACTTTTCCCATCAACCGCACACTTTACCCTTAAGTAACCTACTTGAGCTGTGTTTTTTATTTTTTATTAAATAAATGATGCTAGCTGCAATATGTTATTGAATTTGTTTTAAAATGATTCGTAAGTCATTTTAAAATAGATCCAATTGTACGAATGCTATCATTGATTTATTACTCTATGATTTCAAACAAATTATTATCCCATGACGTATCTAAAAAAGTATTTACTCACTGCATTACCAGTTTTATTTGTTGTAACTGGATCTCTTTTTGCTCAGAATCCTGGACTCGTTAATCCTCAGATTAATCCTAATCCTTACATCGTAGCTGGAACAGGTACTGCTGAAGATACCCTTCAAAGTACCACGATAGCGATTCCTAATTCTATTGGAATGGAAATAAATATTAGCTTTGGTAATACTTTACCAACAGGACCTCCTACGGGTGCTGGTGCAAGTTATTTTACTTGGTCTCAGCCTGATGGTGCTAATACTTATAATGGTGTACAAATATCAACAATACCGGGGCAAGGTTCATCAATCCCTATACCTTTTACGGCTTTAATCACTTTTCCAATAACGGTTACTGGAACTGGTGGTGCTTTAGCTGGTTTTAATGTACAACTTGTAAACACTGCAGGTTTAAACGGAAATGATTCTTCTGACGACCAATCGGCATTTTTTACTCCCATTGCTGTACCAGATCTATCATTTAATGAGTCTTTGCCAATGGATACTACTATCGATTGTTCTGCATTGATTCCTACACCTGATGTTTTGACCGTGACAGATACTTGTACTTCTATGCCTGTTATCACCAATGCTTCTTTTATAGAAACAACGACTGCAGGAATTTGTCCTCAAGAGAGAACAATCACGCGTACTTGGTCTTCAATGGATGCATGTGGGAATGGAAATATGATTGAACATATTCAAATCATAAATATCATTGATACAATTGCTCCAGTATTAGATATTCCAGACAATATAACTCAAGCTTGTAATGAAGAAAGTCTGATTGATATTGCTATTGATTTTCAAGGTTTAGAAACCTCTATTTCTGGTAACTTTGTAGATGCTGGCAATCCAGTTGTCCAAGATGGCTATCAATTTTTACAAACTTCTGATGGAACAACACCTATTTCAAGTTTTCAAGTAACCCCGACTAATTCTAGTAGTTATCCGGGAACCACTACTTTGATTTCACCATTGGCCAACCAAATTGTGGTTGTAACTCCTTTAAGTGGTGTTCCTTTTACCATTGCTTCCATTGATTTAGCTTTGATTGTGGGGCCATCTACTACGGTTGCCTTTACGGGTACCACCTCCGCCGGAGCTACTACGGTAATGCAAACGTTTACTGTTCTCCCAGGAGCTTTACAGACGTTCAATTTCAATGCAACTTTTACAGACTTAGTTTCTTTAAGTTATACGGGAACAGGACCGTCTCCAGCATTTCGTTTTCATGTCGATAATTTGATGCTTACCACCACAGGTTTTGGTTTAGCTTCTGCTATGGATCTTTGTGATCCCTCACCAACAATTGCCTCTATGGATAATTCAACACAGACAAGTGATGGGAGTTGTACAGATTACAGCTATACCATTGAACGAATTTGGATGGCGACAGATGCCTGTATGAATGTTGCTGTTGATACTCAAACTATTACGATTCAAGATTTAAATGATCCGACGATTACTTTTTGTCCATCAGATACGACTATAACTTGTGATGTTCCTCAAGATTCAATGAGCCTTGGAACAGCCATGGCAACTGATTCATGTGATATTAATCCAAGCGTATCATTTGTAGATGTATCGACACAGACCACTGATGGAAGTTGCACAGATTATTCTTATATCATTACTCGGACATGGACTGCGATGGATGCTTGTTCGAATGAAAGTATGCCTTGTGTACAAACAATCACGGTAGTAGATACCATCGCTCCGATGATAACTTTATGTGCAGCAGACACCACGATTAATTGCGGGACTGCGATAGATACGATGAGTTTGGGCGTTCCAATTGTTACGGACAATTGTGATGTCAATCCAAGCCTATCATTTGTAGATGTATCGACGCAGACTAGTGATGGAAGTTGTACCGATTATATGTATACAATCACTCGAACTTGGACGGTGATGGATGCATGTTCTAACGTAAGTTTAGTGACCTGTGATCAGATCATTAGTGTCGTGGATACCATCGCACCGATGATAACTTTATGTGCAGCGGACACCACGATTAATTGCGGAACCGCTATGGACACGATGAGTTTAGGCGTTCCAGTTGTTACAGACAATTGTGATGTCAATCCAAGCCTATCATTTGTAGACGTATCGACGCAGACGAGTGATGGAAGTTGTACAGATTATTCTTATATGATCACCCGAACTTGGACAGCGATGGACGTGTGTTCAAATGTAAGTTTAGTGACTTGTGATCAAATCATCACAGTAGTAGATACAGTTGCACCAACCTTTGTCTTTTGTCCATCTAATGTAACCATTACATGTACGACTCCAGTGGACACGATGACATTAGGAAGCCCAGTGATTACAGACAATTGTGATATCAATCCTACTTTTTCATTCGCAGATGTAACGACACAAACTAGTGATGGAATTTGTACGGATTATAATTATACTATTACCCGAACTTGGACTGCGACTGATATTTGTATGAATACAAGCACTTGCGTGCAAACGATTATGGTGTCTGATTTGATTGCGCCAGTTCCAGTTTGCCCACCAGCTATTAGCAGAATATTGAATCCAAATACTTGTAGTACAATTATTGATTTTTTAGTCACCAGTTCAGATAATTGTGATATAAATCCTGTGGTAGAACAAGTAGATGCAACAGGCTTATCAAGTGGAGATTTTTTTGAAATAGGAGTAACGACATTATCCTATCGAGCTATAGATGCTTGTGGGAATACATCTCCACCATGTGATGTAAGGATTG
This sequence comes from uncultured Saprospiraceae bacterium, assembly GCA_964441245.1. Classification (GTDB taxonomy): domain Bacteria; phylum Bacteroidota; class Bacteroidia; order Chitinophagales; family Saprospiraceae; genus JALZUU01. The sequence continues at coordinate 27,313 of CAYTVR010000013.1, forward strand.
AGATTTTAGATTATCCATTTCCAATAAGTTCATTAAGTTGTAATCAAGCTTTAAATGTTTCTTTAGATGCTAATTGTCAAGCGGAAATTAATGCCAGTGCCTTATTAGTAGGAGGACCTTATTCTTGTTACTTAAGTTATGATGTGGCTATTGAAGGCGCGGGTTCTGGTTCGACTGTAACGATCAACGGGACTGGAGATTATACGGTAACCATCACGGATCCTAGTGGAGAATTGAGTTGTTGGGGAACAATTCACGCAGAAGATTATGTAGCTCCGGTCATTACTTGCAATGATTATACCTTGAATTGTTCGGCAAATACTGATCCTGTTCCATTACCAGTTGTTGCAGGAGTAGCTGGAGCTTATGAACCAGTTGTGTTTGAACCTTGTGGAAATGTAAGCTTGATACACAGGGATGAAATTATTGATGGCACCTGTAGTGATACTTTCCAAACTCAAATCTTAAGAACATGGATTGCAACCGATGCCACAGGATTGACAGCTCAATGTGTTCAAACAATTAGCTTACGTAAGCCAGATATTACAGCTGTTACCTTCCCAGAAAGTTTAGATGATCTCAATAATCCTGCCTTGTCATGTAGTGGTTCTTATCCTAGAGATGACAATGGTTTTCCAGATCCATCATTGACAGGTCGACCAATGTTAGATGGACTTCAATTACAATCCGGTGACGTTTGTGGTTTAGGTATTGGATATGTGGATCAAGAAATTATGATCTGTGATGGTACAACTAAGATTTTACGAACATGGCAAGTAGTCGATTGGTGTAATACTTCTTTTATTGCATCACAAGTACAAACCATTAAAATAAAAGATGACCAAGGACCGAATGTAACCTGTCCTGTCGCTCGAACTGTTTCAACTGATTTTGACCTATGTTCAACTAGCCTTATTCTACCGGGGCTAATTGCATTAACTGATAATTGTGCTTCGGTATCGACACTTAGCTATACTCCTGAATTAGTCAGTTCCGAAGGTGTATTAACCAATACAGCATCCAATGGTTATGTTTTACAAGATTTACCAATAGGTGCTCATACCGTAACTTATACTGCTTTAGATGATTGTGGAAATTCTTCAACATGTAACTGGGTGCTGACCGTAGAGGATCAAGTCAGTCCAACTATGGTTTGTGAAACAAGCCATACGGTAACGATTCAAAACCTTGGTACCAATGAAGTTTCTCTTGTTGCTGCAGATGTTTTTGATGATGGAAGTACAGATGTTTGTGGAATTGCAAATATTGGTGTCAGAAGAATGACTGGATGTATTTCATTTGATTGGACCACGCTAGGTGGCGGTATTGATAGCGATCCTAATTCAATAGTTAATTGGAGAGATCAAGGAATTGATAATCCTAATCCAAATATTGATGAATTTTATCCTGAGGTACCTTTTGCTTGCTGCGATGTGGGAACGGTAGTCATGGTGGAATATAGAGTAACAGATACAAATGGGAATTTCAATACTTGTATGGTAGAAGTCATCATTGATGATAAGGATGATCCAATCATTACCTGTCCTGCTAATCAAGCATTAGCTTGTGGTGATGAACTGCCTCCAATTACAGATGATTTAATGGAGAACCCTGGTGATGGATTGGCTGAAGTCTATCAAGTCATTAATGTGGTGAATGGTTTTACAACCTACACAGATGATGAGGTCGTATTTTTAGGTTACTATCCAGTTATTGAAAATTGTGGTGCAAAAATTTATGTACGCGAAACAGGAAGTCTGAACAATTGTGGTATTGGTAATATCAACAGATTGTATCAAGCAGAAGACCTTTCCAATAATATGAGTAGTACTTGTGTCCAAACGATTGCCTTCACTAATAATGATCCATTTACAATTGTAGATACCAATCCATCATGTACCCCATTTACAACAGGTGACAATGCAGCATATCCCGCAGGGCCACATTCTCAATATGATGATGTAGAATGGCCATGTGATGTCACGGTAAGTTGTAATAGTTCTTCTGATAATACGGATCCTACAATTTCGGGCCAACCGATTCTCAACGAAAGTAGTTGTGATATTGTGACCCTTGATTATTATGATTCTGATTTAACGGTTCAAGGTTCTGCGTGTAGACATATTTCACGAAAGTGGGTAGTTTCAGATTTATGTCAATTCCAAGAGATCAATGGAACGCCAGTAGCTGGTTATTGGGAGTACATACAATACATAATTGTCAACGATACCAACAAACCAGTTTTTGATAATTGTGACAACCTTGATGTAGTTGCTGCTGATGTAAGTAGTTGTACTGGAATCGTGGGTTTAACACAAAGTGGTACTGATCCTTGTACCGCTGTTGAAGACTTAAGATGGGAATATACGATTGACCCAGATAATGATGGAGTAGGACCATTTATAACCGGTACTACCAATGATGCTTCCGGTAATTATCCAATTGGTACGCACAGTATTTCATGGAAACTTGAAGATGGTTGTGGCAATAAGGAAACTTGTACTCAATTGTTTTATGTTGTTGATGAAGCGACGCCAAATTTAGTTCTTATTTCAGAGCCATCGGTTAGTTTAGTCCCTCAAGTTCCATCTGGAGGATCTGCAGAACTATGGGCATCTGAATTGAATTTATCTTCTTTTGATCAATGTAATGGACCAGTCGATTTAGTCATTGAACGACCTCCTTTTGTTGTCGCTAACTCACCGGATAGTCCACCGGCTTCAGCCACTGCTGGAGTAGCATTTGATTGTGATGATTTACCTTTTGTAGATGTACGAGTTTGGGGAAGAGATCAAGTTGGGAATTGGACTTTTATTATAGCAACTGTAAACGTAATGGATAACAATAACGCATGTGGTCCAGTAGCACCCTTGGCTCTTGTATCAGGAGGTTCAGAAGGAATCATTAATGAAAATAATGAGAAAATTTCAAATGTGATGGTTGAAGTGATGAGTGAGGAGGGTAATATGCTGACTTCTACTATGACTGGAAATGATGGTTTATTTTCTTTTGAATTACCGACCAACAATACTTATTCTATTCATACAGAAAGAAATGATTGGCCGCTTAACGGAATTTCTACTTATGATTTGATTTTGATGAGTCAACATATTTTGGGTATTCAACCATTGGATTCGCCTTATAAATTAATTGCTGCCGATATCAACCAATCTGGTACAATCACCGCTTTTGATATGTTAGAGTTGAGAAAGTTACTATTATTTGTTAACACAGCGTTTCCGGCGAATACCTCTTGGCGGTTCATGGATGCAAATTTTGTTTTTGATGATCCTACTGATCCATTTGCGAATACCTTTCCAGAAGTTATTCTTATCAATGATTTGACGAGTAACATGGATGCAAACTTTATGGGTATAAAAACAGGAGATGTCAATCTTAGTGCGACTCCGAACGGACTTCAAAGTGCAGATACTAGAGATGTAGTAGGAGAGTGGACTTTAGCCATTGATGAAGAAGATATGATAGCAGGTGAGGCATACACTATTGAGTTTACCAACAAGAATATTAATCAATTATTAGGTTATCAATTTACCTTGGAATTTGACTCTGATCAGTTAGAATTTGTCGAAGTAAAGCAAGGCGACTTAGGTCAATTGAATGAAGATAATTTTGGTTTAAGCCTAATTGATCAAGGAATTATTACCAGTAGTTGGCATCATCGTGCTGCCGTTAAATTGAATCCAGAAACAGTATTGTTTAGCTTGACTTTCAAGGCTAAAACATCAGTTCAATTATCTAAAGCGATTCAATTGAACAGTGCATACACTAAAGCCGAGGCTTATAATGAAAATGGAGAATTATTAGATTTGATTTTGGATTTTGGAAAGGAAAACCAATCGACCGAATCGCCTGTATTTGCCTTATTTCAGAATCAGCCAAATCCATTCAAAGAGGAAACTACCATTGGTTTTTCCTTACCAAATACTAAATGGGCTACCTTAAGTGTCTACGATATTGCAGGTCGTTTACTTCTAGAAAAAGCAGATAATTTTTCTGCTGGATATCATGAAGTAGTGCTTCAGAAAGCTGATCTAGGACAAGGAGGAATTCTTTATTATACTTTGAAAACAGCAGAGAATCATGAGACAAAGAAGATGATTTTACACTAGTTTTTAAATAGAAAATCTTAAAGAGGGTGTTTTTCAAGCCATCATTTCTGGTTTAACCAGAATGTCGCCTGGAAAACACCCTTTTTTGATTATGCACGAATATTCCAATTTTATCCGAAATTTCTACTGAAAAGAGCTCTATTTTCTCCTTTTTATTTCAATTTTACTTATATTTGAATAATATAATCACCTTTCCAGAAACCAAGTACTATCTAAAGTACTTAAAGTTCTAATACAAAAAGATTTTCTTTTTGTCGAATCTTATAATCCTAAAACTTTATCTCATGGGCAAAAGATTAACATCTATACCTGTTGGCTTATCTATTATTTTATCGAATCAACACTATAACAAAATTCTTAAAGGTCTCTTGTTTTTAGCGCTTACATTCGTCTTTAATACCCATTTAGCGAAAGCTAATAATGATACGGATGAATTGATTTGTACTGCTAATATTATTGCTGCTTTAGATAATAATTGTGAAGCGGAAATAAGCCCAGACGAAGTACTGGTTGGAACTTATACTGACTATAGTATTTTTGTTGTAAAACTAGAAGGTGGAAATTCTGGTAATCCTGCGATCATCACTTCTCCTGGAATGTACACGGTATCAATCGTTGATCCTACTGGTTTATATTGTTGGGGAATTATTGATGCGAATGATGTCATACCTCCGGCACTCACTTGTGAAGATGTAACCCTTACTTGTAGTGCAGATACAGATCCAGTTGCTGGACCCGCAATCCCTGGAGTAGCCGCAGCTTACGAACCAATTGTTGTAGAGACTTGTGGGAATTTAGCATCTTTGACTTATATTGATGCGATTACAAATGGTCAATGCTCAGACTCTTTTAAGCAGCGTATTATTCGAACCTGGACTGCCACAGATGGAGCAGGTTTGATCGGTACTTGCGTACAAACGATTACCGTGGAACGTGCCTCTACCGCAGATGCTACTGCGCCAAGTAGCTTTGATGGAAATGATGAACCTTCTTTTAGTTGTACTGATTTTCCAAATAACCCAGGTTTATTTCCTGATGAAAATGGGAATTTAGAAATTACTCGAACCTGTCTCCAAAATGGATTTACCTTACCTTTAAGTGTGGATGGTGGAACGACAGAAACCGTTAATTTTACAGCCAATGATATTCCATCTATTGCAGAACTAACTGAAGTGATTTTAAATGTACAAACTTCTGGTAACTTAATTTACCAATTGATTAGCCCTTCTGGAACGACGCTCAATTCTTTCTCCTTTACAGATGGTTTTGATGGTGAAAACCCTGCTGGCGTTTGGACGCTGAATATCATTAATAATCATTACAATACCTTAGTAACTGAATTAGAATTGATTCTGAAAGTAAAGGTCAATCTAAGACCTGGTGGCGAAATTTGTGAAAACCTACACTATAGTTTTACCGATACGCCGATTGATATTTGCGAAGGAGAATATAAAATTTTACGGAATTGGCAAGTATTGGATGCCTGCCAGGCTGGTGGCGTTAATTTTTCACAGACATTGAAAGTAGAAGATAAAAAAGCTCCAGTGATCACTTGTCAAGATATATATATTGTAGGGACTGATTTTGATGAATGTTTGGCCACTGTTTTGGTTCCTGATCCAACCATGACTGATGATTGTACCGCTGATGAAAATTTAAATTATTCGGTTAGTTTAGCCTCTTCAGTAGGAACATTAAGTTTGCTTCAAGGAAAATATTTGATCAGTAATTTACCCTTAGGAAATCATGATATCATGTATACGACTTCTGATGCTTGTGGTAATTTTTCTGAATGCACGATGACCGTGGAAGTACAAGATTTAACCGTACCATCTGTTGTTTGCGAAAGCTATCATACGATCTCTTTGCAAAATATTACTACAGGTCAAGTTACTCAAGTTGCAGCCTCTGTTTTTGATGATGGTAGTACAGATAACTGTGGTCCTATTGCTGGATTTGCAGTAAGAAAATCATCTGAAGAATTATTTGATTCTAGTGTTTCTTTTTCTTGTAGCGATGTTGGAGAGGTAGTGATGGTAGAATTGCAAGTAACCGATGTCAATGGGAATAGTAATTTTTGTATGACAGAAGTAACGGTCGATGACAAGGTGGCTCCTGTTTTTACTTGCCCAGCCAATGTGAATGCAGGTTGTGGTGATGAAGCTCCGCCGATTGAAAATGATTTACAAGCTACTCAAGGTGTCGGAACTGCTCCTGTGTATCGAGTCATTAGTGTGGTCAATGGGTTTGATACTTATACAGATGATGAGATAGAATTGATTGGTTATTACCCTGTTGTTGAAAATTGTAGCGCGAGTATTTACATTCGCGAAGTAGGGAGTTTGGATAATTGTGGAGAAGGGAATTTTAGTCGGATCTGGCAAGCAGAAGATGTTTCTGGAAATATGAGTGCGACTTGCATTCAAATTGCGAATATTAGCAACTCTGATCCTTTTGTAATTGTGGATACGAATCCAACTTGTACGCCTTTTACATTTGGAGATAACCCTAATTACCCTCAAGGTCCACACTCTCAATATGATGATATAGAATGGCCATGTGATGTCACGGTAAATTGTTTAGGACCTGCAGATGGTACGGATCCATCAAGCGCAGGAAGGCCGATTATAAGTGAAGATCAATGTGATCAGGTAAGTGTTGAATTCAATGACTGGGTACAAACTGTCAACGGTTCACAGTGTGAATTGATTCTACGGACTTGGAAAGTTCTGGACCTCTGCCAGTTCCAAGAAATTAATGGTGTACCTGTAGCAGGATACTGGGAGTATACTCAAACGATCAACATCAACGATACCAATGATCCCGTTTTTGCACAATGCGATGCCCTCATTGAAGTAGAGGCTGATCCAAATACTTGTGATGGTTCTGTAACACTAATTGGAGCAGCGAGTGACGCATGTACAGCAGATGAAAACTTGAATTGGTCTTATGAAATTGATCCTTTCAACGATGGTGGAAATGACGAAATTGCTGGAACTGGAAATGATGCTTCTGGTAACTATCCAATTGGTACTCACAAAATTAAATGGAAAGTAGAAGACCGTTGCGGTAACGTGGCGACTTGCGAACAATTGTTTTATGTTGCGGATAATGCTGCACCAAATTTATATGCAATTACGAGTACTGATGTGAGCCTTGTTTCAGGTCCTAATAGCCTTTCGGCTGAACTTTGGGCTACAGAATTAGACTTAGGAAGCTTTGATGATTGTAATGGTCCGATAGAATTATTAATTCAAAATCCTTCACTCGGTCTCGATCAAATTGCTCCACCTGCAAGTGCAAGTCCTGGAACTACTTTTGATCATTGCGATATGCCATTTGTGAATATTGATTTGTGGGCTCGAGATGCAGTAGGTAATTGGATTTATGTCATTGTTCAAGTAGTGATAGAAAATAATACAGGAATAATAGTTGAACCTTGTTTGTCTTCTTCTATTTCAGGTGAAATTACTACAGAAGCAAATGAGTTTGTTGAAAATGTAAGGCTTGCTCTTTCTGGAAATACAAGCATCGCAATGGTTGATCAAGTAACTGAAGAGGATGGGACCTATGTTTTTGAAGGTTTAGATTTAGGGAATAATTATAACGTTACTCCTGAATTGAATCAAGATTTCTTAAACGGAATCTCAACTTATGATTTGATTTTGATCAGTCAACATATTTTAGGGATTAATGAATTAGATTCTCCTTACAAAATGATTGCAGCAGATATCAATCAGAGTGGTTCGATCACAGCTTTCGATATGGTAGAATTAAGAAAATTGCTTTTGTTTATTCATACAGAATTTCAAAACAATACTTCCTGGAAATTTGTAGATGAATCGTTTTTATTTCCCTCTGCGAATGATCCCTTTAATCTATTTACCTTTACCTTTCCAGAATCGATTAGTTTTAATGATTTGAGTGAAGCAGGAGTCGCTAATTTTATTGGAGTTAAGATTGGTGATGTCAACCAAAGTGCGATACCAAATCAATTGGTCAGTGGCGATACGAGAACGGATGCAAAAGATCTGGTTTTGAAATTAGAAGATCAAATGCTTAAAAGATCAGAAGAAACGACCTTGAATTTTACTTCTACTGATTTTAAAGATATCGCTGGTTATCAATTTACCCTTCAGTTCGATCCTGAATTATTGGATTTTGTAGATTTTGAAAAAGGGGCCTTGTCTCAAATGGGAGTTGATAATTTTGGTTTTCAAAAACTATCAGAAGGCATCATTACAACTAGTTGGAATGGGACAAGTCCACTGACATTAGAAAATGATGAAATTATATTCAGCTTGACTTTTAAAGCTAAACAGGAAGTGGCATTAAGTAAAGCCATTTCATTGACTTCAAAATACACGAAGGCGGAGGCTTATTCCGGAGAAGCTGAAATAATGGATCTAAGTTTGACTTTTGGATCTTCGGAAAACATTTCCAATCAATTCCGATTATTCCAAAATCAACCAAATCCCTTTACTAACCAAACGATGATTGCTTTTGAATTGATGGAAGCATCAACAGCTACATTAACGGTTTATGATTTGTCTGGTCGTTTGTTGAAAACGATAGAAGGTGATTTTGCACAAGGTTTTAATCAAGTTGATTTGAGTCGAAATGAGTTGTCTGGGGCAGGAGTTTTGTATTATCGCTTGGATACGCCAAATCATTCTGCTACGAAGAAAATGATTCTGATCGATTAAGAAATAAATATTTTTAATAAATTGATGTAGTATAAAAGAGAAAGCAATTTTGCTTTCTCTTTTATATTTGAAGCCAACTTTTACTTAGAGCTATACGAGAGAAGAGAAGGAGACGACAATAAGAGATGGAATACAAGGTAAGCAGTACTTTAGCGTACCTTTACGAAGTTTTTATTATTGGTTTCATCACATTCTCTGACGTTTTGATAAGTATCTAATTCTAGAATGATATATGGAGTGAATCGAGTCATTTTCCTGATTTCTAATTTGATACTTCCAGTAAAACTTTCCGCAGGATCTAATAGACCTTTATTGCCTTTCGGCAAATTAGAAACAAAGCCGCCACCTACGACAATGTCACCACGAGATAATTTGGGTGAACTAGACATCATGGCTTTGAAAGCGACATTATCATCTATTCCCTTCTTAGATTTACCATGAATATTGGCAGGTCCTAAACCTTTATTGATAAGGGTATACTCGATCGTCACATAGTTTTTATTTTTCTTTAGGACTCGTAATCCTTCAATGACCAAATCAGGACAGCTATTGGGATCATAGTTGTCATCATTTTCATCTTCTCCTGTGTTTAAACTAAAACCTCCTTTGATGATTTCTGTTGTCGAGGCTGGTTTTGGACTTGACTCTGGAGATGTCGCTTCATAAGCCTTACTTAAATCTTTGAAAGGAGAATCGCCAGTTAGTTGTTGTGTAGTTAAAGCTAAGGTCATATCTAAAGTTCTTCTGATATCCCCTGCTCGAATGACTAAACTTTTTTTGAGAAACTGTTCGATGATTTGATCCTTTAGGGACAAAAAGCTGCCATTATAAAAGGTATCATCAAATGCAAAAACAAGATCACTCAGATCTTGGGTACTTGTTTCGCCAAAGCGTAAATCTTCTCTACCCGTATTAATGGCTGTGTATCCTAAACTCATTTTATTTTCTTTTTGCTTCTGCAAAACGATATTGGTCAAATGAATTCGAAAGCCTTTATATTCCTTTTCAGCTTGAGGTAATGAATCTAGTTTTGATGGAAACAATTCCATTGGATTTCCCAAGACATTGGAAGCCGGAAATAGCAACAATAGGCAACAAAGAGGAAAAATAGTAGCATTGAATTTAGACATATAGATTTAATCAAATTTTATCGTTTTTTATGTATTTCAATGAAGTGTATCGAATTCATTTTATACATAAACACTTTAACACATTTTATCAATCAATTACTATTCCATAAGGTTATCAACAATACTCAAAGGACGGTCGATGGTTTCCTCTAAGGAAATGAAAGTCTCAGTTCGTTGGATACCCGGGATTTTCTGAATTTTATCATGGAGAATTTGCAGTAAGTGCTTGGTGTCTTTACAGACGATTTTTGCAAAAATACCATAATTACCAGTCGTGTAATGAGCGCCTACAATTTCAGGAATCTGGTTTAAGTTTTCTGAAACTTGCCCATATAAAGAGCTTTTTTCAAGGAAAATACCTAAAAAGGCAGTGATATCGTACCCTAATTTGCTGTGGTCAATCGTTAAATTGAATCCCTTCACAATCCCCATCTCTTCGAGTTTTTTCATTCTGACGTGTACCGTTCCTCCAGATACATGTATCTCCTTAGCTATTTCAGTGTAAGCTTTTTTGGCGTTTCGCATCAAAATGGAGAGGATCTTCTTATCAATGTGGTCTATATCCATAATCGTAGAAATTTGATGATTTATTGTGAATGTCATAACGAATTTCCAAATTTATTCTCAATTCATCAAAGAACACAGGCTTTTTATTTGTTTTTTTATGAAAATTTTATTTTTTGTATATGATTTAGTTAAAATGCTGTTAATTGTAGGTATTTTATAAAATCTGATGATTTATCACACAAAAATAAGGTCAATTAGGAAAGTTAATCCCTTTTATAATAAACCTCAGGGTACTAGAGTTGTTGAAACATGCATATGCTTATATTTTTGAACAATTCAAGATTAACAACTCGCTAATGCGCAAAAAATGGTACATTTGTTATAAAATATAAGCTTAAATGTTTTAACCCACTGCAGATGGAAATAGAAAGGACAATCCACTAGAAATCTAAGTGTTTTTTGACAGCAGGTTAAACTCAGAAAATAGATCTAAAAATTGCTTTAAAATAACATGGTTCAAACATCCGAAGAAACGCCTAAAAAATTGAAAATATGGTTGCCACTACTTTTTTCTATCGTCCTGATAGGAGGAATGACCATTGGAATGAAACTGAAAAATGCTCCTTTAATACAAACGCCAACCATTCAAGAAATCCCACTTAGTCAAATTGGTGAAACTGGAAAAGTCGAAGAATTGATTCGCTACATCGAAGCCAAATATGTCGATGATGTCGATCGAGATGAATTGATAGACAAAGCCATTAAAAAAATTCTGGATGAGTTAGATCCACACTCCAATTATATCGATGCAGAACAACTCAAATCTGTTAACCAACAATTAGAAGGTAACTTTGAAGGAGTTGGTATTGAATTTCTAATGTTGGATGATACCATCCTTGTGGTTTCTCCAATTTCTGGCGGGCCATCCGAAAAAGCTGGAATTTTAGCTGGCGACAAAATAGTAGCCATCGAAGATACGATTGTGGCAGGAACTGAAAAACCCGTTACGGATATTGTCAACCGATTACGCGGAGAACAAGGAACGGATGTAAGAGTTGGAATTAAAAGAGGACATGAAGCAAGCCTCCGTAATTTTACAATTACTAGAGATGAAATCCCAATCAATAGTGTGGATGTTGCTTACATGTTGGATAAAAAAACAGGTTATATTAAAATCAATCGTTTTAGCGCCACGACTTACAAAGAGTTTATGGAAGCGATGGAAGACATGATTGAAAAAGAAGGAATGGAAGATTTGGTCATTGACGTACGTCAAAATCCTGGAGGTTATTTGCAAGAGGCTACTAACATTTTGAGTCAGCTATTTGAAGACCGAAAAAAACTATTAGTATACACCGAAGGTCGTACCGTGAATCGTAATGATTATGAATCGACTGGCCGTCCATTTTTTAAAGTTGGTAAATTATCGGTTTTGATTGATGAAGGTTCGGCTTCTGCAAGTGAAATTTTAGCAGGTGCTGTTCAGGACTGGGATCGTGGAGTGGTCGTTGGGCGAAGATCATTTGGTAAGGGATTAGTACAGGAGCAATACAATTTGCAAGATGGTTCGGCATTGCGATTAACTGTTGCACGTTATTATACTCCTTCAGGGCGGTCGATTCAAAAATCCTATGATGATAAAGCGGCTTATGACAAGGACGTTGCGAATCGTTACAGCAGCGGAGAATTATACAACGCGGATAGTATTCAAATTCAAGATTCAACTCAGTATTACACCCTTAAAGAAAATCGTTTAGTATTTGGTGGCGGTGGGGTGACGCCTGACATTTTTGTTCCTCTTGATACCGCTTTTGTGAGCGATTATTATTTAAGATTGCGACCACATGTCCCTCAATTCGTCTATAGATATTTGGACAAAAATGGAGGAACCTACAATGATTATGCACTAGAAGACTTTAGAAATAAATTTATGGTTTCTGATCAGATGATGGAGGAGTTTCTAGATTATGCAGAAAAGAAAGAGGTAAAAAGACAGATAATAGAAAGCAATAAAGAAAAAGAAGCACTACGATTGTTGCTCAAAGCTCGAGTTGCTCGTCAATATTATGGAGAGAAAGGACATTACTACATCATCAATGAAGATGACCCTGTAGTCCAAAAAGCATTGGATGCCTTAAGACATAAAAACCCTGTTTCCGCTGAAGTAATCGACTAGGAGCTGACCAAAAAATATTTTATTTTTCCAGTTTTTTTTGATTGATTACATTAGTGCGTGCTGGGTTTAGCTGCAAATTTGGTCAGCCATTACTTTTCATGATCAAAGTCTCTCCGCCTTCCAGTTCTACCATCGACTTACCTGTAGCAATATTCGCTTTTTTAGTTCGCAGATTACACAAGGCTTGATAGTTTATTCCTTGATTTGTAAAATGAATGTTATATAAGTCCATCTCTGGTTGATCAATCCGATGAACCTGGCTAGCTCTCCATTGATACAATTCCTCCCACTCACTCCATTGCTCTGTAGTATATTCTGCTACATAATCAGAGGTAAAGAGTAGATTACCCAAAAGAATATTGATGATCAAAATGGTGTATTGTTGTTGGTCACTAAGTTTATTATCATTGTCACGCAAAATAAAAACATCCGGGTCACTATTGAATGCACGGCTATTGAGTTGCCAACGACCAATAGTAGTTCTGAGCGCAATGATGGTAGAAACACGTTCTCTATTCTCTAAAAATTTTAAAAATTTATGTTCCCATTCTAAATGAATGTCGGCTCCAATTCGACAATAGTCCACCATGCCAAAAGCAGATCCTAAAGGAACACCACAACCCAAAATTAATTTTTGGCCACAAGAATTTCGCAGAAATGTCATGGCATCATTCATGATCTGACCCCGAGTTTTGTTTGGTCTTGGAATGACGCAAGCAGCGTACAAGAAATCCATTTTTAATAAATCAAAATTCCATTTATGTAGAAAAGTATAAATGACTCCGTGGATATAATCTTGCACTTCTTTGTTGTAAAAATCGAGCGCGTAAAACCAACCACTCCATAAAGGATTATAACCGATTTTGATTGGTTTTCCTTTGGCATCTTTGACCAACCAGTTTTTTCTATTTTGAAAAATAGTTGATTTGGCTTCGCAAATAAAAGGTGCGATCCAGAGTCCTGCTTTATAATTTTTAGACTTGATTTTTTGAGCCACTGAAGCCATTCCATTAGGAAAACTTGATTTGATACTCAACCAATCACCTACACGTGTTTGATAACCATCATCAATTTGCATGATGTTGATTGGGACAGAACGACTAGCAAAAGCTTCGAGGTTTTTTAAAATAATTTCCTCTGAGATATTGGTGTAATAATGATACCAACTTGTCCAACCAATGAGCGGTTCTGCCTTGGGAGGCAAATGTTCCATTAAGTCAAAGTATTGGTCAAAAACAACTTGCTCTGTTCCTTCCATCACTAAAATATCCAAGAGTGGAAAGGAGTGAGATAATTTTAAATTTCGTACATCTGCACGAACGATCATTTCCTGTTGAATGGTATCATGTCCAATCAATGTAAAAGAAGTTTTTTCATTCAATGATCCCACAAAAGCAAATTGTTGACCACTACAAACATAACTATAAGTCCAAGAATGCAACTGTCCTTTTCCGCGCGGGACATCTTCTATATGCTCATCACCAAAATATTTCATGGTGGGTCGAGCAAACATTTTTAATCGAGGAATTCGTTGACCTACTTGCATTTCTCGACTTTCTGACCAGGATTGATATCCATTACAAAAGATCCGATCCGTCGATAAATAATTAACTTTAAATCGCAGCACAACTTCCTTTAAAACGATATCTTGTTTAGGATGTACATGCATTTGAATCCGTTGATAATTGCCTTCTTGAAGTACCTTGTAATCCACATATAATTCATCCACGAATTTCATTTTATTCGCAGTTAATTCCATGGTCTGTTCATCGAAAAGGAGACTAGCCGTATTCAAATTTAACTTCATAGAAGCTAAAGTAAAATATTTTTCGGAATTGTTAATTCAAAACCGAAAGTTTAGTTACTCGTCCAGAAGAATCAATAACCAATCTAGTCATCCCTAAGCAACACAAGTACCCCGCGATTCAAACGTTAAAAGATCATTCATTCATTCATTCATTCAAAATTCAGTTATTCCATTACGACCCTCGTAAATCTTCCATAATTTGAAAACATTCATACAAATAAGGATCGCCTTTTAATTTTTGAATCAATCGGTTTTGTTTTTCAAGAAAGGCAGAGTCCGTAGAACTTAAATCTTCAGCTGACATACTGACACTGAAATCATCAATTGGACTAAAAATATTTTGATAAGAGTTATCTTTCAACTGTTTGGCTTTGGCATTTTTTGAGTATGTTGAATAGTTTAAGTTAACGGTAGAATTTTCTTGTTTACTTTGTATTCCTTTTGCCTTTTCGGTAGCCAATATAAAGCGTTCGTTTTGTGCTACTCTCTGTTTACTTTTGACCATTACTTCCTTTAGATTTGGATTAGTATTGACGCTTTGTTGGCAAGCTTTGATAGGTATTTCCTTTTCGGAAAATGGATTGTCATATAGGCGTTGTCCAGAGGTAACAAAAGAATGATTATCTGGTAGAATGATATCAGGGATTACACCAACATACTGGGGCGATCGACCACTCGCGGAGTAAAACTTTCCAACAGTCAATTTAACTTCTCCGAATTGATATTTCACACTATCGATCTCTGTCTCTAAGTTGAAAAAATTCTGCATGGTTCCTTTACCAACGGTGGCATTACCTCCCACGATGACGGCTCGATCATAATCCTGTAAAGTACCAGAAAATAGTTCAGAGCCAGAGCCACTGCGTTCGTTGACCAATACGATCAATTCACCTTTGTAAAAAGCACGACCATCTTCATCTAGGTAAGTATTGTGATCACCACCTTGTCGCATAGATTGCATGACGATTCCTTCTTCCAGAAAAAAACCAAGCATATCTCTAGCTTCGTTCGCTCGACCTCCTTTGTTATCTCTGATATCGAATATAATTCCGTCTACCTTATCTTTTCTAAGTTGCCGCAACTCCGCTAAAATATGAGCAGCAGAGCCGACTTCGCCACCATAAAAACGAGGTAATTTGATGTATCCTATTTTTTGGGTATTTGCTTTATTAGTTAAAAGAAGGGAGGTCGCTAATTCCAATGTGAATTGATCTCTAATAATCGGGACTTCTACAATTTTGTCATTGGATTTTTTGATTGTTAATGTTAAAGACGAACCTTTTTCTCCTTTTAATAATTGACTCACTTTTGTACTGGATAGCGCGTATAAATCTATGGGATTTTCTTCTTTCGTTTTCAACTTTAAGATGACATCCCCAGCTTCAATTTTTTTTGATTTCCAAACAGGACCGCCAATAGTTACATTTGTAATGGTGGGATATTGATTTATAATTTCATACCGGATACCTACACCTACAAATGATTGGTTGATCATAGCGTCCCATTGTTTTTTTTCAGCTAAAGAGAAATACCCTGATTGGAAATCATTTAACCTCAAATAGATTTTAATGTATTGATGTAGTCGATCAGATAAGCTGAAGTCTTTTTGTTCAGAAAAATGATTGGCGTATTGTTGTTTGACTTTTGCGAGTGCATTGTTTTTTTGTTGGTCTAAGGACAAGTTGGGGTTTAGTTTTTCCTCCATCGAAAGAGCGGTGAGGAGACTATGTTTGACTTTTAATTGCCATCGTTGTTTTAGCTTAGCATCGTTTGGCGCATAATTCAATTTGCTTGGATCAGTTTCCCATTCTTCATTGCTGTTCAAGTCAATATTTTGAGCAAGGACCCCTTGGCAAATATTTTCAGTTTGTTTGATTCTATCTTTGATTATCGCAAATGAAAGATCAAAAAAATCGAAGCTAGCATCCTTTAATTGATCGTCAATGAGATGTTTAAACACTTGAAGATCGAAGAGATCATCTTGAGTGAAAAAGACTTTTTGTGGATCTAGTTCAACTAAGTATTTTTCAAACATTTCTTCCGACAATTGATCGTTGAGCGTTCTAGGTTGGAAATGTTCTTCTTTTACCTTTTTTATCACTTGCGTTAAAAGAATTTTATCGGTTGGATCATGTTGAATAGTGGAAACACAAGACAGGAACAAGCCTAGCAAGATGCCAGAGATGATTTTTAGTTTCATAATTTTTTGTTGGAGTGATCTATTTTAAAATAACTTTAATTACTCCGGCCAAGATAAAAGTATAAAACCATATATTTTGTTAATGAAATTCAAATGGAAATATTTTACCAAAAAAACTATTGATACATTTTACGCATCAAGGCTACTTGTTGATTGATTTCATTGACGGTTTCTTGTAATTCATTTCCCATACGGAGGAATTCGTCAGCATGATCTTCAGACATATTCGATAGGAGCGTGTAATAGAATGGTTTTAACCGATCTTGAAGTTTTAAATCTTGTGCCTCTTCGGTATTGAAGTTTTTATATAGAAATTGATAAGCACCTCTGGCTAAAAGAAAAAGTAAATGAAAGTTTAAAGGATTGTTTTGAGAAATATGTAGGAAATCTTCATTTTTTAAAAGACCATTTTCAAGCGATTGTTTAAAATAGTTTTCAGCAGTATCAAAATCTTTGTCTATTTCCAAATATACAAATGCGAGATTACTCATGGCGCGCACGTGTCCATGTTCACTAGCCATTTGATAGTAATGAATGGCCAGATCAGGATCCTTCAATTCTTTGTTGTATAGATTGGCTAAGTTAAACATGGCATCGCTATCTCCCTGCTTGATTGCTTGTTGGTAATAGGCGGTTGATTTTTGATAATCCTGTTCTGAATTTTTGTAAAGTAAAGCTAAATTATAAGAAGCTTGTTGATTATTATGTTCAATGGCCATTTGATACAGTTCTTTGGCTTTAGGAATATCTTTAAAATGGTATTCGTTTAAAATAGCCAGATTATTCATGGCTGCAGAACTACCTTTTTGAACGGCTTTTTGGTAATGTTTTTTAGCGAGTTTAAAATCGTTTAAGCCTTTTTGATAAATTTGTGCAATCTGGAAATGATCTTTTTCCTTCATTTTTAGTAAAGCGTTCAAAGCAGGAGTAAACTGTTTTTGGCGTAAAGCCTCTTCTGCCTTTTCTTGTAACTCTATATCAGATGCGGAAATTTTCTGTAAATAGTGACTCCCATTTTTATTTAAAAAATCTCGAGTACTGGTCAATAATTCATGTTGTGTTTCCTTTGGTAAATGCCGAGTAGAAGACAAGGCTTCTGATAATAAAAATGCCGAACGTTGATTGAATTGTCCATTTTCCAATCCTTTGACATGTCGCTCCACTCGTTTGACTAATTCATCCTCGTCACACCATTCTTCCAGAAAACGAACCAACCAAATGACTTTTTGTCGATCTCCATATCGACCATGTCTCATGAGATACCAAATATTAAAAAAGCGTTCATTAATCTGGTATAAATGATTTTTAGTAGAGGTCTTTATTTTTTTGACAATTTCGTTTTTGACGAGTTGGCTGAGTTGGGCTGAAATGACTTTGCTCTCCATTCTTGTTTTTTCACTGATCTCTTTGACTTGTACGGCATCCCAACTTAAAGCAATCGCTTCCACGATTTGTTGTTGTTGCGCAGGCAAATCATCCATTCGATGTTTGTACAATGGAGTCACCCGATCCAATATGTTCTCTAAATCTTCAAATGCATTTCCTTTGTTATCATCTACAAAAATTTCAAACAAAAGAATAATAGTTCTGATCACACCTCCAGTTAATCTTCGCAATGCTTCGACTCGGCCTCGTTGATTTTTGACAATATCTACGACCTGTTCCAAACCGTAGAGTTCACCTAGTTTTAGCAATAGCTTTCTAGTTTCTTTACTGGTCAGACCTTCTAATCGTTCTACTTTGAAGAACTCATAAAATGGATGTTTGTATAAATAAAAAGCTTCTAATACGACTGAAGAAGCCGCGAAGATTCTGAGTTCTGAAGCAGTCTGTAAAATCTTACGTAATCGATGTGCTTCTCGCTCATTGAATTTTTGAAACATGTCTCCAAAATTGTCAATGAACAAAATGATTTTTCTATTTTTTTGCTGTAAAGCAGAAATAAGTAATTGAAATAATTCTTTCTCATAAACATCATCAGAAGATACGCTACTAGAAAGCAATTTTACCTTTTTCATCAAACCTGTAAATAAAGGAGATTGGTCTTCCAGAGATTCAATGATGCGTTCCCAAAATCGAAACATTTTGCGAACACTATATTCTTCTTCATTGAAAATAATAGGAATGATTTTTTGATTCAACAAAGGATCTTGTTCAATCGCATAGTTCAAGCGAAGTAGGAGAGAGGTTTTCCCCATGCCTCTTTTTCCTTCAATTAAATAATGCTGCTCAGGAAATTCCATTGAGGCAGATTTAATTTCTTGGAATAACTTTTTAAATAGTTTGTCTCTAACCACAAAGCTCCGAATCAAATCTTCTCGACTCTGAATTTTCGGATTATAAATTGCCGCAATTGTTTTCCTTGATAAATTCATATTGGATCATTAGTGTTGTGGTTTTTGGTTACTAGTTTTGGAGCCTGGAAGAAAGGTGTATAGAGCATTAACGAAGTAGTTAGAACACCAACAACCAAAACACCAACAACTAACAACCAAAGACCCATTTTAACTGCTCACATGTTTTTTCCACCACAATTGGAGGATGGGGGAATTAAAGCTGTAATATTTGTTCATGGAATTGATGTATCCATCGAATTCTAAAATGTCCAATAAACTAGAAGCCGAATCTACTTCGTCAAATGCTTTAAGTGGAACACGATCTTTTATGGCAATTTCAGACAAAATAATTTTGGCTAAGTCGCTTTCTTCTTTCGTCAATGATTTATCTAATCGGCTATAGTAACTTTCAAAATAGATGTTGTTTCGATGATTACTGGCTTTTTCAATGACCAAATCGACGACTTCTTTTGAAATAGGTTCTTGAGTCATTTCGTATTCGTCAATCAACATTTGTACAATCAGCTGAATGAAAAAAGGCATCAACCAATGTAAGCGTTTGAGCATGTATTCTACGACTCTTGGATTGGTTTTAATGTTATAACTTTTGATCAGCAAACGGGTGAAACTCTTCGCCTCCTTTAGAGATAATGGGGGAACTTCAACGACGTTTAAATCATTGATGGTAGCCGTGGAATCCAGTTTTTCTGCAATGTTGGGTAGACCAATAGATCCGGTATAGATAAACTGTAATCCTTGTTTTGCTCTTTGTCGAATCGTTCGATTGATGTGTAAAAATTCTACAGCATCTTTAGCACTAAAGTCTTTAGCGATTCTTTCCAAGGCAATTGGAAATTCATCGATCAATAGAACAATGCGGAAATCAGAGGTATCTAAATTTCGGGTCAATTTTTCAAACTCACTGCTATATTGTGGCCGCTCTTTGCTTTGTGTTTCCAATTCAACGTTCCAAACTTTGATTTTTTTGATATGTTCTGCAAAGCGAGAGAAAATACTTTGTGCTTTCTCGGAGGCTTTGATCAATCGACTAACAGCTTTACTACTTAGCAATTCTTCAGAAAGTACTTGGAAGAATTCTTCACTATCATTGACATCTTCTACACTGATATACAAGCAAGCAAAACCTTCGCGAGGATGATCTTCCATGTGTCGCATGATCGCTGTTTTACCCGCTCGACGAGGTGCAGACATATATATATGATTGCCCGCTTCGAGTCTTCGGTAGATTTTATTGATGACGCTATCCCTTGGAAAAAAATTATCTCCTCGTGGTGTCTGTCCAACAATATTTTTCATAAATGTTTGTTTTCCAAAGCTGATCCTTTTTTTTATTAAAGACAGGCTTTGTTATTAAAATTATAGCCGTTGACAATAAATTTATTGTCAAATACAAATGTACTTGACAATAATTATTTTGTCAAAGTTTTGACAATAAATGTTTTGTTAAAATTACAAAGGAAAGTAATATAATAGCAAATTACCTTAGAAATGGACTTAATCGACGATTTTTTGAGCGATTATAATCAAATGAGTTTGTTTGCTTTGATCTGTTTTTAGATGAAATTTGCCAATGGAATGGCGTATTTTGAATTTTTTTGCTGTAAAAGCACTTTAAAATATGCTTCTTCATGCTAAGAAACAAAGGCTTGATCTCCTTTGCTTCCAGATTCAAATCCTGAGTTTTGATATTTATCCATAGAAAGAAGATCTAGGGATTGGAAGGTATGGAGGAGAAAAGGTTTGAAGGCTAATGAAACTGCGAACATCAAACCTTTTCTCCATCGATTTTTTAGTTATGACCTAAGGAAATTAAAATCTCCATTTTTTTCTACTTTGACCAGTACAGAAGGTTCGCCGAGTGATTTTTCTTCTTGACGAAAACGAACGACATGATCAACTTGACTGATGACAGCAGAACTGATTTCACCAAAATTGCCTGGAAAAGGTTCATTGCTAATATTAGCAGAAGTCGCTACCATGGGTTTGCCAAAAGAATCAATCAAATTTCTACAAAAATCATCTTGTACCACGCGGATGGCTACGCTACCATCTTGGCCAATGGCATTTGGAGCTAATCCAAGACCTTGATCATAAATTACTGTTAATGGGCGAGTATGATGACTCAATAAGGTGTCCATTCTTGGATGTACCTCGCGAACATAGGCCTTTAGCATTTTGATAGAACTGACCAAAATCACAAAAGGTTTAGAGCGATCTCTTCTTTTTAATTCAAAAACTTTTTCTACAGCGGTTGGATTGGTAGCATCACATCCAATGCCCCAAATAGTATCGGTCGGATAGAGAATTAAGTCACCGGCTTCCAAATCGGTGGCTATTTTTCTTAATTGATCATTTCCGAACAATAAAGATTGTACATTTGTTCTAGTCATAGCTAAGTGTTAAGGTTAGTTCATTCATTTTAATAATTTGAGGGAAAGCACTAATTTAAAGCCTTTGAATTCGATAAAACTCAAAAAGCTATGAAATTTGTTGAATTCCACCTAATGTATATTCCAATTTAGATATTTTTAGTCATATTGATTACCATATAATGGGTATATTGTATGGAAAATGACCAATTTTCTAGTTAACAGAACGTTAAGACAATAGAATTAATTCTTCTACAGTTGAAATATTAACGAATTTTAAAAGAAAAATCTACAATTTTTGAGAAAGTCGAAACTTTACACCGCAATTCTTTTACTTCTTAGCTTGTTTTTCAGCTTTTCAGCGAAAGCAAAACATATCATTGGAGGGGAAATGACCTATATCTGTCTCAGTAATGGTACCTATAATTTTAGTATGGATGTCTATCGGGATTGTGGAACCGATGGAGCCGCATTTGATGATCCTGCGGTGATCTCTGTATATAGAAATGGACAACAGATAGATCAGTTTCAAGTTAATTTGGCTGGTCCTCCAGTTGACGTCCCTGCTCCTGAAAATCCATGTAATTCAACTCCAGATGCTTGTGTACAAAGAGGAAGTTACGTCTTCAGCCGAAATCTTCCAGCCAGTACTTTTAGCTATTATGTAGTCTATCAAAGGTGTTGTAGAAACAATACGATTAATAATCTAAATGATCCGGGCGCTCAAGGAGCTACCTATTTGGTAGAAATTACGCCAGATTCTTATGCAGAGTGTAATACTAGTGCCACTTTCAATGATTTTCCTCCTACGGTAATTTGTGCAGGGCAAGATATTGATTTTGATCATTCAGCGACAGATACGGATGCTGCGGACCAATTGGTCTATAAATTTTGTAGTCCAAAATTGGGAGGTGGCCTAGAAGGTTCTCCTGGTGTACCTGGTGACCCTAATGGTTGTAATGGAGTTGCCCCATCGGATAGTTGTCCTCCAGAATACAATGACGTTTTTTATGCGATACCAACTTATAGTGCTAGTAATCCGATGGGAGGTGATCCCATTGTGACGATAGATCCCACCACAGGATTGATATCAGGATCGCCAGATATTACGGGGCAGTTTGTAGTCGGAGTTTGTGTGGAAGAATATCGAGGAGGAGTTTTATTGAATATAGTCAGACGTGATTTTCAGTTTAATGTAGTTAGTTGTACTCCATTAGTTACCGCTGATATTGCAGCAGACGAGGTCATCGGAGGTTTGGAATTCATTGTAAATTCTTGTGGGAATAATACGATTGCTTTCCAAAATCAAAGTGCTCAAGAAGCTAATATTTTTGATTTTTATTGGGAATTCGAACCTAATAATGATGGAGTAGTAGAGCGGTTTACAGACTGGGATGCGGTTGTTGATTTTGTAGGTGTTGGCACCTATCAAGGTAAATTGGTTTTGAATCCGGGAGAAATTTGTAAAGACTCTGCAGAAATATTAGTCAATGTTTATCCCAATTTGCAAGCTGATTTTTCTTTTGCTTATGATACTTGTGTTTCTGGTCCAACTACGTTTACGGATTTATCTTTTACCAATGCAGATGCCATAGTTGAATGGGAATGGGATTTTGGAGAAGGTAATATTTCTACTGATCAAAACCCGATGCATACATATGCCTTACCTGGTGATCACCCAGTTACCTTGACCATTACGGATAATAATGGATGTGTTGAATCGACCACAAAAGTGATTAATTATTTTCCTGCTCCAGCGATTATCATTGTAGAGCCGAGCACCTTTTTAGGCTGTCAACCTGCGGATATTTTCTTTAACAATTTATCGACACCAATAGATGAAACCTACGATGTCGTCTGGACTTTTGGAGATGGAAGTACGAGTTCAGAGATCAGTCCAACACATTTTTATCCGGACCTTGGAACCTATGATATTTCTCTGGAAATCACTTCTCCCTTAGGCTGCTTTGCTAGTCAATCTTGGGATAGTTGGATCAAGGTATTGCCTACTCCTGATGCTGATTTTAGCTATAATCCATTGGAATTGAATAATTTTGAAAGCACTGCTACATTTACAGATCTTTCTGATGATGCCGCTGAGTGGTTATGGATTTTTGATGATGAAGGAACCTCAACGGAAGCGAATCCAGTATTCACATTTCCCGACACGGGATTACAAGTAGTTACTTTAATCGTTACCCACGAAAGTGGTTGCCAAGATAGCATCAAAAAAGTCATTGATGTCAAACCAGAGATTAGGTATTTTTTACCGAATGCCTTCACTCCTAATAATGATGATTTGAATGATGAATTTAAGGCTGCAGGAGTCTTTGATGGTATCAATAATTATAGTATGACCATCTGGAATCGTTGGGGAGAACAGGTTTTTGAAACTGGTGATCCATATGATGGTTGGAATGGTCGAAAAAATGGAGTTGGCGCTATTTCTCCTAATGGTGTTTATGTATATATTGCCAATTTTACTGGCCCAAGAGGAGAACCGTATAACTTGAAAGGTTTTGCAACATTGATCAAATAAACTTCTTATTTGTATTTATTTTATACTTACCAATTCAATGTTTTAGCGCTGTAAACTGTCTAAAATGCTCTAAAAGTCCATTTGGCTATTTTATTTTAGCTCGAATATCTGTATATTGTCCATTCGTTTTGCATCTCTTTTTTTTGCATAAATGCTTGTATAAGAGGGGATTTAATCAAAAAGATTAGAAACGCCGCGCTCGTCCTAAACAAGTATTCCTGATAAATGTTAGGCATACTACCTGATTCTAATGATACATTCTATTTTTACAATAGATGTAATGCGTTAACTTACAATTCAAAACAAAGAGGCTTTTTAATTAATTTTAGAAAAGCTCGAAAACTAACCTTAAGGATGAACACCTCAATAATTAAAATCCCTCTGTTAATATGGGCCCTCCTTTTTAGTTTCTTTACAGCAAAAGCAGCACATATCGTTGGTGGAGAAATAACCTACCGTTGTTTAGGTGTCGACCCAGCCAATGCTCAAAATATGTTATATGAATTTACGATGACCGTATATCGTGATTGTGATGGAGAAGGTGCCGATTTTGATTCCGCTCCAGATGCTTTTACGGGAAGAGCCTCTGTTTATTTAGGAACCACATTTGTTGAAGATGATGATATCAATCCGATAAGACTAGATCCTCCAATAGAATCACCTATTGATCCGACTAAAGACAATCCATGTATTCAAGTGCCGGCAGGTGTTTGTTTAGAAAAAGGAGTGTACACTTTTACAAGAAGTCTTAGAATTGAAAATGAAAGTTATCGAGTCGTCTATCAGCGTTGTTGTCGAAATGGTACGATTGAGAATATTTGGACACCTGGTGACGTAGGAGCTACCTATACTATAGAAATTACTCCAGATGCGCAAAATTTTTGTAATAGTTCTCCAGTTTTTAATGCCTTTCCAGAAGCAGTTATTTGTGTCAATGAACCTATCGATTTTGATCACATGGCTACGGATATTGATGGCGACCAATTGATATACGAATTTTGTGCGCCTTTGCAAGGAGGTTCTCAATCATCCGTTGCACCGCAGCCAGATGCGCCACCACCTTATGATGGTGTTGAATTTATCTTACCTAATTTTAGTGCTAATACACCGCTGGGAGGAAATCCTTTAGTAGTTATTGACCCCTTAACTGGGTTTATTACAGGAAATCCAGTTTTTGAATCTCAGTATGTGGTAGGGATATGTGTGACTGAATTTAGAAATGGCGTAGCCTTGAGTACAGTGCAAAGGGATTTTCAATTCAATGTAACCTATTGTGAACCTTTGGTGACGGCAGATATTCAAAATGGAAATATTTCTGCTGCAGGGAACTATATTCTTCAGTCTTGTGTGGATTCTACCATTACTATTATCAATGAAAGTACCGATATCAACTTCATTGATACTTATCTGTGGGAATTTGATCTTGGTAACGGACAAACACCATTGTCTTTTAATGAACGAGATATCACGATTACTTTCCCTGGTCCTGGACGATATTTAGGGACTATGACTCTAAATCCTGATAGTGAGCAGTGTAGCGATCAAGCGACTATCGACATTACGATTACCTCTCCAATTAATCCTGATTTTTCTTTCGATTATGATACTTGTGTGGCAGGACCTGTAACTTTTACAGAGCTGACCCCCGCGCGAGATTGGCCAATCGTCGAATATCTTTGGGATTTTGGCGATGGAAATACTTCAACTGAGCAAAACCCCATTCATCAATATCTAACACCTGGCTTAAAAGAGGTCAGATTAACCGTTACAGATGATATTGGCTGTTTTGAGACTAGGAGTCAAACGGTCAACTGGTTTCCAGTTCCTCCATTAATCATCATCGATCCTAGTGAATCAGAAGGTTGTCCTCCTGAAGAAATTGAATTTGTAAATTTATCAACGCCAATTGATTCTACCTATGATATTGTTTGGGATTTTGGAGATGGAGCCTTTGCCAATGCGGTGAGTCCAATACATGTCTATGAGGTGCCAGAGTCTTATTCTGTTTCTGTGGAAATAACTTCTCCAATAGGTTGTTTTACTAGCCAAGTTTTTAGGGATTTGATTTTTATAGATTCTATACCAGAGGCTTCTTTTGTATTTGATCCGCCTAATGGAACGTCTAACTTTGAGCCAGATGTTACCTTTAAAGATCAATCTTTTAAAGCAGCAGCATGGGAATGGAATTTTGGCGATTTTGACCGAAGTATTCGACAAAATCCGAGTTATACTTTTCCCGATACAGGGAAACAAGAAGTCCAATTATATATTCAATCTTTTTATGGTTGTGAGGATTCCCTTACTTTGATCGTGGATGTAGAACCAAAGATTACCTTTTTTATGCCTAATGCATTTACGCCTAATAATGATGGTTTAAATGAATTTTTTATGCCTGGAGGTTTCTTTCGAGGTATTCGAGATTATAAAATGACCATTTGGGATCGTTGGGGAGGACTTTTGTTTGAGACCAATGATATCAATATTGGCTGGGATGGAAGAGGAAAAACGGGTAAAATGTCTCCTTCCGGAGTATATGTGTACCATGTTACGTTTACCGCTCCTCGAGGAGAACCTATGGAGTACAAAGGATTTGCAACGATTGTCAGGTAAAATACAAGGACGTATTGATCTAGTATTCTTTAAAAAATGCTGGGCTAAAAGTGAAATCGTCAGAAGGATTTGTCTTTTTAAATTCACTTAAAGTGTAATTTTTCTCAGTAAAAAGCTTCATTTCTCATCATATTTCTAGGATTGTTCACTAAAAGTTCCAATAAGGATGGTTTTTCCTTAATATTTTATTCAATCTCCTTTTTTTGTAAAAAAATAATCCGTATCTTTGCGATCCAATTATTAAGCATAGATTTATTCTAAAAATTAAAAGAAATGGACGCTATTAAATTTGTTCAGCAAAATATGTCTAAGGAATTGACTTATCCTGCTTTCCGAGCTGGTGATAATGTTAATGTTAGTTATAAAATCGTTGAAGGAAGTAAAGAACGTATTCAGAATTACCGTGGAGACGTTATTCAAATCAAAGGAGAAGGAGCTACAAAAACTTTCACTGTTAGAAAAATTTCTAATGGAGTAGGTGTTGAGCGTATATTTCCATTTGCTGCACCTGGTATCGTAGAGATCAAAGTATTGAAGCGAGGTAAAGTAAGAAGATCAAAATTATATTACTTACGTGAATTAGTTGGTAAGAAAGCTCGTATCAAAGAGCGTAAATTAGTAACTAAATCATAGTATCGATTTATAAGATAAAAAAATCCCTGTTGATTCATTTCAGCAGGGATTTTTTATTGGAGTTTATTGGACGGTTTTAAATATTAGATAAGTTTTCAAAAGGGTAGAAAATATTATTTCAATATTCAATTAATTTCCCATTTTGTTCTCCATATTGTATTCCCCACTTTGTGATCTCCTGTAAAATTGGAACTAAACTTTTCCCTAATTTGGTCAATGAATATTCTACTTTTAAGGGTGGTTTTATTCCAGTTACCTTTCGGTGAATTAATTGATCGTTTTCCAAAGCTTTTAATTGAATACTGAGCATTTTGTCAGTAATGTCAGGTATCAATTTCTTTAACTCTGAGAAACGCATAGTTTCATTTCTTAGATACCAAAGAATGATGCATTTCCATTTACCTCCAATAAATGTCATAGTGACGATGGTTCCACAATGAAAAATTTTACTATCAATTTCATATCCTTGTTGTTTACCATTTACGATCATAATCTCATTTTTTTTAAACTATCAACTTTGACAGTTATTGCTATTCAAAGATAGCATAAATATATTTGTACTATATTAAGTATAGTTTAAAAAAAAATGATAATAAATAATGAATGATTTAGCCATAGATATGTTAGGATATTTTGCTTTGTCGATCAACCTTATTTCAATGTCTGTTGATGGGGAATATAAATTAAGAGTAATATCGACTCTAGCCAATCTATTGTACATCGTGTATGGAATATTGATCAACGCTCTGCCAATTGTCATTGGTTGTTCGATAGCAGTAGCCTTACATTCCATTAAAATTCATAAAATCAAAATCGAAAATAAATATGACCTTAATCAGAATTGCTGAACCAAAAGACGCAGTACACATTGCTTTACTGGGAAGAATTACATTTACTCAGGCATTTGGTCATCTTTTTAGAGACCAACAAGATCTTTACGATTATCTCGACAAAACCTTTTCTGTTGCCAAAATTGAAAGCGGTTTGCAAAAAGAAAATAACATTTTTTGGATAGCGACTTACAATGATTTACCAGTTGGATATGCTAAGTTGAAGTTGAATTCTTCAACAAAATTCATTAGCAATCAATCAGTCAGCCAACTACAAAAGATTTATGTGCTAAAGGATTTTCTCTCCAAAAAAGTTGGAAAAGCCTTGACGAAGGCATTGCTATCAAAGGCAAAAGAATCAAAGTGTGAGGAGATTTGGCTTTCGGTTTGGAAAGGTAATGTAAAAGCTATTCAATTTTATCAAAGAAATGAATTTCAAGAAGTTGGTGATCATACGTTTCAGATTGGTAAAGAAAGTTTTGATTTTTTGGTGATGTCAAAATCACTTTAATTTTCCTTTAACAAGTCGATTTTAATTTCAAAATTGAATGAGATCTATACTTTTATTCCTGCTTTTCGATAGGCTCGTTTGATAAAATAATCAATCCATCGATCCGGAATAAAAGGAATCATTTTTAGAAAAAATTTATTCTTAGCTAGTATATAACGTGTTCGAGGATTAGAACGGATGATTGTTTTATAAATCGTTTGAGAAACTTTTCGGACCTCAATCGCTTGCTTTTCGCTATCTCCAATTAATTGATCAAAATGTTTCAAAACAGGTTCATAGGCTGTTGACGGATAAGCTAATTTATGAGATCTGGCTTTCTCCCAAATGGGTGTTTTTACCGGACCCGGTTCAAGTAAAATAACATCAATTCCATAGACCAATAATTCTCGTCGAAGAGAATCTGAAAAACTTTCTAATGCAAATTTGGAAGCACAATAAGGGCCTAAAAATGGATTACTAAATAAACCAGAGATAGAACTGATATTAATGATTTTTCCAGGACTGAGGGGCGTGTTTTTTTCTCCGCCAAGGAGTGGTAAAAATGCTTGACACACTCGAACTACACCATAAAAATTTACATTCATTTGATGTTCAACTTGCTCTATTTCTACAAATTGCCAAGGTCCGAATACCGCAATACCCGCGTTATTGATGAGTGCTTTTAATCCTTTTTGACCACAAATATTTTGAACAATCTCAACTGATTGTTGGATCGCTTCAGCATCGCAAACGTCGAAAAGCAATGCCTTGAAATTAGAACCTAATTCTTTTTCTAACCGTTGCGCATCACTTTCTTTTCTGACACTCCCAAATACGAAATAGCCTTTATTGATCAAAAATTGAGCACAGTCAAATCCAATACCGGTTGAAGTTCCTGTAATTAAAATATAATCCATATCCTTTGATTCAAAAATATCCTTCTTCGACAAATCCTGTACGTACGCATGTGTGGACATTCATAAAGTGAGATGAAAAAGCGACCAAAGGAAGCGTTGAATTCCAATTTTGAATGTCTATACTCACAGGATTTGTCGAAGAACCAAAAATATTAAATACTGCTTTGTTTTTAAAATGAAGCTATAAGTCGAGAACAAAATAGCATTTCAAACGATTTATATTATGAAGTCTGTTCAAAAAACTTCACGATTAAAAAATTATGCGCTTTATTATTCTCGTTCTTTTTCTTTTCTCCTTTGATTTCTATGTCTTCCAAGCATTTACAACGGTAGCTGCAGATTGGAATACTCCTTGGCAAGAAATGTTATATGTAGCTTTCTGGTCTATTCCTGCGTGCCTACTCTTAGGCTCTGCATACTTAGCCAGTTTTGGTTTTAAAGGAATCAAAGCCAAAACCTTTACCAATATTCGAGCCTTTTTAATGATTGCTTATATCTCTAAGTTATTGATTATTGCTTGCTTGTTGACAGATGATTTGCGGAGACTATTCATGAGCTTCTATGAGACTTTGGCTGGTGACCAAGGATTCACTTATGGACGATCTCAATTATTATCTTACTTGGGTTTGATGCTAGGTGGAATTCCCTTTATCACTTTGATCTACGGGATTATTCGGAATCCCTATCGCTACAAAATATTTCGGGAGCAAATTACCATCAAGGATTTACCTGAAGCCTTGGATGGTTTGAAAATTGTTCAAATTTCGGATATTCATACTGGAAGTTTTACCATGAAAGAACCGGTTAAAGGAGCAATTGATCTCATCAATCAACAACAAGCTGATTTGGTTTTCTTTACAGGAGATTTGGTCAATTCCGTAGCTTCAGAGATGGATAATTTCTTAGATGTTTTTAATCAAATTAAATCACATTACGGCGTGTATTCTATTTTGGGAAACCATGATTATGGGGATTATGTACGCTGGGAAAGTGCAGAGGCTAAACATCAAAATTTTGAAAAACTTAAAAATACGCATCAAGATCTTGGATGGGATTTGATGATGAACGAAAACAGAATGGTGGAAGTAAAAGGGGAAAAAGTTGCGGTGATTGGGGTAGAAAATTATTCTGCACATCCGCGATTTCCAAAATATGGAGATTTAACAAAAGCACATCAAGGTACAGAAGCAGCTTCTTTAAAATTATTGTTGTCTCATGATCCAACGCATTGGGATGATGAGGTGACTCGTAAATTTGAAGATATTGCAGTTACTTTTTCAGGTCATACCCACGGTTTTCAATTTGGCCTCGAAATTCCAGGCTGGTTTCAATGGAGTCCGGTAAAGTATGTTTATAAACAATGGGCAGGGCTTTATCAGAATGGATCGCAATATTTGTACGTCAATCGAGGTTTAGGTTTCTTAGGATATCCGGGAAGGGTAGGTATTTTACCTGAAATAACAGTGATTGAGTTGAAAAAATAGGCGGTCAGCTCGACTTTAGCCATTCTAGTTGTTTTATCCCGACTTTCAGTTACTCCGGGTTAAAGCTTTATTAAGCTGTGTTTTAAGAAATCTTCTTAAAAAATAATATTGCTTTCTGTTGAATTTCATAATAATTGTTAAATTTAGCGCAAATGAGCGTTTAGATTAAAATGACTGCTCTTTGAGACGCCCCAAATTTTCCTATTTACCAGATAAATTTTATGAAATTAAAAAAAATATTGCTTCCATTGATCTATCTATTGGCCTTTTTTGTGGCTTGTACAGAAGATGTGGAAACTAAGGAAAATCTAAGCTTGATT
>CAYTVR010000014.1:0-1447 GCA_964441245.1 uncultured Saprospiraceae bacterium
CCTCCCCCGATATCGTGGCCTTCTTTCGTGTTAACTCTATCTAGTTTACAATAACACCGAAAAATTTATAGTTACAATTAATTTAGTCAACCAAAAGCAAAGGTCGCCAATTTTTAATTTAGCGACCTTTATCAATCCTATCGTTATTTTTTATACGTAACTATTTGGGTTCTTCGACAAAGTCGGTGTGTATACATGCGTACGTACATACAGGATTTATCGAAGAAGGACTATTTTTTAACGACCACCAATCGTTCTGTCCAGATTCCCTCACTCGTTTGTACTTTTACCAAATAGCTTCCTTGTCCTAAAACATGCGTCGGTATTTTTGTTCTAAACGCATTTTGAGGAATCCAATGACTCATCAATTGTCCCATTAAGTTGTAAATCTGAATGTTTTCAATTTCTATATTTTTTGTTGTGACAAAAATGTCATTATTAGTAGGGTTAGGAAAAAGATCAATTAGTAAATCTAAATTATGATGGATGGTGGTCGTTGATAGATCCTGTATTAAAGAAGTGGTAGCCATTGGTTCAACTTCAATGAGTTCACCATCTTTAGTAATCAACATATAATCAACAATATCAAATAAAATTTCTATTCCTTCATCATCTGATCGAGTATCATCAGATCGGAAAAAATATCATCTTCTACTGTAATATACAAGCGAGCTAATTCGCCAAAACCAGTACTTGCTTGTCCATCAATTTTAGTCAAAGCCACATCAATTCTACCTGGAGAATGAAAATCTTTTTGAAGCGTAATCATGTCGTCATTATTCAAACCCAACCAAGACATATCAAAAACTATAAAAGCACTACTCGCATCCACTATCGCCGAATCATACTCCACACTAAAGGCAATGCCATAAAGATCATTAATGGGTACGCCAACATCTCCAAGGATGATCGGCAAACCGACTGTAGCTCCTTCTATAAAAGTATCTACGGAAACATAGAAGGGTGCATTATCCGCATTTATTTCGCTATAAATTTCATCATTCGTAAATTGATAATCTCCTCCTTCATCTGTAAACATATGTTCATCTCCCCAGTTAGCAACAATCGCCATCGTATCATCTGCATTGATCATTCCGTTACCATCGGTATCTACATGTTCCAAGTCAATTTCTGTTCCGAGTGTATTTTGCATCCATGCTGGACCAGGTTGCCCAAACCATCCAATATTCGCATTCGGCCTAATCGGGCCTATGGAATCATAAGACAAACCAATCGCTAATAAATCAAAATTATTCACCACCTTATTGGTATCTGTATCACCCGGCCAAACACAACTCGGATCTACTCCTATATCAAATATTAAATAAAGTTATAATAGGTCAACTACTACACAATACTCGATTTAAGCTCTCTTTTTAGATTTTCGTATTTTCATCTTTTTAATTTTCCCCTTTTTTGCTTTAGCAGCTTTTGCTTTAGCAGCTTT
>CAYTVR010000014.1:1547-58045 GCA_964441245.1 uncultured Saprospiraceae bacterium
GCAGCTTTCGCTTTAGTGGTTTTTGATTTTGAGGTCGCTTTTTTTAACGATGCTTTTAAGGTTTTTACTTTTTTCTCTAGTTTTTTAAATTTTACTGATTTTTTCACAATGTTAACTTTAGGTTAATAATATTTTACACAAAATTAACGTATAAAAAATGTAAACACCTTGTTTCAATGTTAAGTTTTTAGAAAATGCTTGTTTTTAATGAAAAAATGATGCTTACCATAACCCCATTCAAAATTCCTATTTTCTTTTTTCATTATTCCTAATGCCTTTTTGCCAAAAACATAACAATTTTATGACAACCAATCTCTAATTTATGGGTTGTTTACTCTATAAAAGCCGTACTTTTATGGCGCAAGTATTACTAATAAATAATTCATACAAGAAACATCTTTTATATCATGAGCAAAACAGCTTCCTTCGATCAATTTGTCCATCGCCACATCGGAATTAGTGAAGATGAATTGAATGCTATGTTAAAAGCAATCAAAGTAAAATCTCTTGATCAATTAATTGATCAAACCGTTCCTCCTGGTATTCGTTTAAAGAAAGAACTAAAACTACCAGCGGCATTAACTGAATTTGATTACCTCAATGAATTAAAAGAAACCGCAAAGAAGAATAAGGTTTTTCGATCTTATATCGGAATGGGTTACCACCAAACCATTACTCCTTCAGTCTTACTTCGAAATATTTTTCAAAATCCAGGTTGGTATACGCAATACACTCCTTACCAAGCAGAAATTGCACAAGGCAGATTAGAAGCGCTATTGAATTTCCAAACCATGGTCAGTGATCTCACGGGATTGCCTATTGCCAACGCTTCGTTATTGGATGAAGGTACGGCCGCTGCGGAGGCGATGAGTATGTTCTTTAGCATTCGCAATAAACGAAACAAAGAAAATGACATCAATGAATTTTTTGTTTCTGAAAAAGTTTTAGCAACGACTATTGATATTTTAAAAACCCGAGCAGAACCTTTAGGCATTAAACTCGTTATTGGCGATTGGAAAAAATTTAAATTCAATAGTAATACCTTTGGTGTTTTATTGCAATATCCTGCTGGAGATGGATTGGTAGAAGATTATCAAAACTTCGTTAAAAAAGCAAAAGCTGCAGATGCTTTTGTCACTGTAGCTGCGGATATATTAAGTCTTGCTTTGTTGATGCCTCCTGGCGAATGGGGAGCAGATGCCGTAGTTGGAAATACCCAAAGAATGGGAGTACCAATGGGATATGGTGGACCACATGCAGCTTACTTTGCCACCAAAGAAAATTTCAAACGACAAATTCCTGGTCGAATTATTGGCGTATCTATAGACTCACATGGCAATCGAGCTTTACGAATGGCCCTTCAAACTCGAGAGCAACACATCCGAAGAGAAAAAGCAACTTCTAATATCTGTACGGCTCAAGCACTCTTAGCCATCATGGCTAGTATGTATGCCGTTTATCACGGACCAAAAGGTATTCACGCAATCGCTCTTCGCATTCATAGCTTTACGCAAATGTTAGATGCGCAATTAAAAAAATTGGGCTATCAACAAAACAATAAAAATTACTTCGACACTTTATCTATCGAAGCGACCACAGCGATGCGAAGCAAAATTAAAAAAGCTACACGCTCTGCTAAAATCAATTTATACTACACCAAAAAAACCATTCAGGTGACCTTGGATGAAACGGTTACTAAAACGGATTTGCTAGAATTGGTCAATATTTTTGCGAAAGCTAAAAGAAAAGCTTCGGTCAAAAAAATCAACGAACCAAGACGCTGGAATATTCCTACAAAATTGGTCAGAACCAGTGAATTCTTAAGCCATCCTATTTTCAATAGTCATCATACGGAGACTAAAATGATGAGGTATATCAAACGATTAGAAAATCGAGATTTGTCTTTGACTCATTCCATGATCGCCTTGGGTTCTTGTACGATGAAGCTCAATGCTGCGACTCAATTGATCCCAGTGAGTTGGCCAGAGTTTGCTAATATTCATCCATTTGCACCTTTAAATCAAACCAAAGGTTACCAACAAATTTTCACAGAATTAGAAGCTTATCTAAGTGAAATCACCGGATTCCATGCTTGTTCATTACAACCTAATTCTGGTGCACAAGGAGAATATTCTGGTTTATTAACCATCCGAGCATATCACCAAGATCGAGGAGATCATCATCGAAATATTGCTTTGATTCCATCTTCTGCACATGGTACGAATCCAGCATCTGCGGTCATGGCAGGTATGAAAGTAGTCGTCGTAAAATGTGATGATGAAGGTAATATTGTAGTGGCTGATCTTAAAGAAAAAGCGACTTTACATAAAAAGAATCTAGCCTCACTGATGGTTACTTATCCATCTACTCATGGTGTTTTTGAAACAGCGATCAAAGAAATTTGTAAAATCGTTCATGACAACGGCGGTCTTGTTTATATGGATGGCGCCAATATGAATGCGCAGGTTGGGTTGACCAGCCCTGGAGCCATTGATGCAGATGTCTGTCATTTGAATTTACATAAAACTTTTAGTATTCCACATGGTGGAGGTGGCCCAGGAATGGGACCTATTTGTGTCAACAAAAAACTAGCTCCTTATTTACCAGGGCATGTGCATGTCAAAATAGGAGGAAAGAATGCTACATCAGCTGTTTCTTCTACTCCTTGGGGAAGTGCGAGTATTTTATTGATTTCTTATGCTTACATCAAAATGTTGGGCAAATCTGGTGTGAAAGAATCTACCAAATATGCTATCCTTAATGCCAATTATATCAAATCACAATTGGAGAAAGATTTCCCTGTTTTATACACAGGACAACATGATAGAGTGGCACACGAGTTGATCATTGATTTACGACAGTTCAAAGCCTTGGGTGTAAGTGCCGAAGATGTGGCTAAACGATTGATTGATTATAGCTTTCATGCGCCGACACTTTCATTCCCTGTTGCAGGAACCATTATGATCGAGCCGACAGAAAGTGAAAGCAAGGATGAAATAGATCGATTCTGTCAGGCCATGCTTGAAATCCGTCGAGAAATTGACGAAATTGCCACAGGCGAAGCCGATCCTAAAAACAATGTATTGGCCAATTCACCACATACACAACATTTGTTGACGAGTGATGAATGGGATCTTCCTTACAGTCGAAAAAAAGCTGCTTATGCTTTACCCTATTTAAAAGAAGGACTGAAATTTTGGGCATCCATTGGTCGTGTCAATAACGCGCATGGTGATCGAACTTTGATCTGCACTTGTCCACCTTTAGAGGCTTACGAAGAAGATGCAGTGGAAGTATAAAATTTAGTACCTTTACGAAATACTTGTGAAAACGACAGTCAGGCCTATGGGATCTGACTGTCGTTTTTAATGGATAACCAAAAAAAATAAAATGATTGTAGTTACTGGTGCGATGGGCTTCATTGGATCTTGTTTGATCAATAAATTAAATAAGGAAGGCCATGAACATAATATCTTGGTCGTAGATGATTTTTATAAAAGACATAAAGAAGTCAATCTCGATAATAAATTCATCCGAGAGTGGATTCATCGAGATATTTTTTTGGAGATTTTTGCCAAAATGCCGGAGCAGATTGACTTTGTTTTTCATTTGGGTGCACGTACAGATACGACTGAAAAGGATAAAAAAATATTTGAAAAACTCAATCTAAATTATTCAAAAAATATTTGGAAGATCTGTACAGAACATCAGATTCCATTGATCTATGCTTCAAGTGCTGCTACTTACGGGAATGGAGAACA
Source organism: uncultured Saprospiraceae bacterium (assembly GCA_964441245.1). Lineage (GTDB taxonomy): Bacteria > Bacteroidota > Bacteroidia > Chitinophagales > Saprospiraceae > JALZUU01. Next base: position 5,309 of record CAYTVR010000014.1, read on the forward strand.
TGGATATAAAGATGATCACAAAATTGTCGACAAACTTAAAGCGCTCAATCTATATGGTCAGTCCAAAAGTGATTTTGATCAATGGGTTTTAAAACAAAAAAAGCAACCACCATTTTGGGCTGGACTCAAATTTTTTAACGTCTACGGTCCAAACGAATACCACAAAAAAAGAATGGCTTCTGTCATCTTACATGCGACTCGACAGATTCAAAAAACGGGAAGCATGAGCTTATTTAAATCTCATAAAAAAGGGATCAAAAATGGTGCTCAACAACGTGATTTTGTTTATGTAAAAGATGTTGTCGAGGTATGCTATTTTTTATATAAAAAACAAAAGCAGAGTGGCCTCTACAATGTAGGGACTGGTCAAGCCAGAACTTTTCTTGATTTAGCAAATGCCATTTTCAAAGCATTGAATCAAAAACCTTCCATCCAATTCATCGATACACCTGTAGACATTCGAAAAAATTACCAGTATTTTACCGAGGCAGATATTACGAAACTAAGGTCAATCGGCTATAAGAAGAAATTTTATTCGTTAGAAGATGGTGTAAAAGATTATGTCAAAAACTATTTAAAAGGCAACAAGATTTGTTAAAAATATAACATACATGAGGTAGTGACTTTGAATCCAGTTATAAGCAAGCACTGTCGTTACACGTACATTTTAGCTGCTAGTGTTGTTCATTTATGCTTTCTTGTCTATTAGAATCCCATATGTCAATCCTATCCCTAGTGAAGATCCTCTTTTACAACATAAACCAAAAACGCGAAGAAAGTAAGGCGAGATGGTTAATACACTTTTTTTGATAAAGATGTTAAGCGTTAATATACTACCAATTGCGAATTTATTGTTATACTCGCTTTGAGAAGATTGTAGAAATCTTGGTGTAAATCCTATTTGCGCACTAAAGTTACTTTCTCTCTTTGATAATGTTTTAAATATGCCCAATCCAAAATCCCATACTTTTAGTGATCTTGAACCGAAACTACTATTTTGGCGTTGAACGTTCAATAATAGGCTTACTCCCTTTTCCGATTCTTTTAAAAAATAATATGATCCATATAAGCTGGTAAAATTTCCTTCTTTGTTTTTATCTTTATCAAGCTCTGTCCCGAAGTCTAATCCTACCTCAAATACACCAGAAATCACAGCATTAGCTCCTAAACCTCTTATTATTCCTTCACTCTCGTTCAAACCGACCCCATAAAATGAATTTATTGAGATGGCATGCTGATCTTTATTCACAACAAGTCCTCTTTGTGAGAAAACAATATTGGGAATTAAGTTGATGGATAAAATTATTATAAATAACGCATACTTTTTCATATTCAAATCGGTCTAGTTCTAGCTAATATTTTCTTGTTACAATCATTGCATTTTTTAAATTGAATTACAATATTAATACCAATTCAAAAAATGTAGTTTTTTGACTAAAAAATCATTCATAAATAGAGCCAGCATTAATAATCAGAGGTTGCCATTTTAGCCGGGTTCTTCCACTGCTAATTCATTCATGGCTGCATAATAAATTAAAAACCATCCATTCTCATACAAAGCATAACGACGTTGCATACCATAACGACCACTAGAATGCTTGATATTCTCAATCATCAAATCCTCTCCCATCGGTAGAAAGCTTCTTTGAAAAGCGCCATCCATATCATTAAAAGGTCGATGCAAAATCCATTTTTCTTTTTGCCAATGAAATGCTTTTCCAGTATCTACATAGGCACTATCTCTTGCCGGCACACCTTCCAGAGGAAAAGTAATATGCTCCATTTGAAAAAGACTGTCTTCATTGAATCGTTTGTAAAAAGCAACAAATCCATTATCCTCTTCCGCAATATTGGACGCAACCGTTTCTGTTCTCGAAGAAGCATTTTCTAGTTGTAATCCTTTTAAATAATTGATAAAAAAAAGTGAAGTGACGACTCCACCGAGAATAAATCCAATCAAATATTTCATCTGCCTATTTTAAGTTTATCTTGGATTATTATAACGTATAATTGAAAAATAGTTACAAGAAGAAAAAAATTCTTCTTCCATTTTTTCGCTTAAGCGATCCTAACATCTCCGGTATCTTCCATTCCCCAGACCAAGATATAATCCTCGATTCGTTCGTATTCAATCTCAAAATATTTTTTATAATCCTCTTTTTCCACATATCCTTTACACTTCCCAACACTCAAATCATAGACAAAAGGTTCGATAAAAATATGTTGTTTAAAATCGAGTTGACGTCGACCATACGCTTTATATAATGCTTCTTTTGCTCCCCAATAAACATGCAAATGTTCCAAACGAGTCGTCTCTTCTAAACTGTCCATCTCTTCTTGCCGCATAAATTTGTGAGCAATCAATTCAATCTTTGCGACTAATTTTTGAACATCTACTCCTACTTCTTTTGGTGCCGCCAGTACCGAGGCCATCTCTCTAGAATGACTAATCGAAATATCAAACAATGATCCTGTTAAGTAAGGTTTTCCATATTTATCTTTTAAACAAGCCCCTCGCATATTTCGTCCCGACATCAAATGTAATAACCATCTGCCAGCCAACCACTCCAATCTTCGATGTCCTTTAATTTTGGCAATTTGCTTTTCTTCATCTTCGACCAACTTCATTTGATCCAAAAAAAAGGAGGCAGGCTCTTCGATTTTCCAAAGACCTAATTCTCCTTCTGGTTGTAATATTCTATGAAATAATAATGGCATATGACTAAGGTAAGAAGCTTGCGCTGAATTTCAAAAATTATTTTTCAAAAGAAGTCAGGAGGCAGAAGATCGGAGTCAGCCAGCCTAAAATCGAAAACGATTGCAAGGTTCCTCAGTCTTATCTTTTGGCTCCTTATTTTACATTTCCCTCCTTCTTTTGAAATTAGCACATTCCTTAGTAAATTTACGTTTTTGAAACTATTCATACAAACCGGTAATACTATTTGAATCCTTCGCAGAATATACTAGAAAGTAAAATCGAATTCCTAAAAGGAGTAGGTCCCGCAAAAGGGAATTTATTGAAAACAGAAATAGGTGTTTTTACTTTTCGAGACCTTTTGATGTGTTTTCCTTCTCGTTATGTTGATAAAACAAAATTCCATCGGATTAGAGCCATCGGCCCTGATAGTGATACGGTACAATTGAAAGGTATTCTTCGACGATTAAGAACAGCTGGTGAAGGACGTAAACGACGATTGGTAGGTCTCTTAAGAGATGAAACAGGTTCCATCGAATTAGTCTGGTTCAAAGGTGTTCATTGGTTAGAAAAAAATTTGAATATTGGTGGTGAATATATTGTATTTGGAAAAGTGAATAATTTCAGAGGCAACATCACCATTCCTCATCCGGAAATAGAACCGGTCACTTTGGCCAATACCACAAAAGCCCCGACCTTTGCTCCTGTCTACCCTAGTACTGAAAAATTAAATGCTAAAGGATTAGAAGCCAAAGGTCGTAGAAAACTCACACAAGCTATTTTAGCAAAAGTTCCACCAGAACATCTACCAGAAAATTTACCTGATTACTTGGTTCAAAAATTTCGTTTCCCTTCACACTATGAAGCCATTCGTAACATTCATTTTCCAAAAAGTCAAGAAGACTTAGACGCAGCGACCAAACGTTTAAAATTCGAAGAACTTTTCTTTTTACAACTTCGATTATTACAAGCTCGAAGAAGAAGAAAAAATGCAACCGTTGGTTTTACTTTTGAAAAAGTAGGAGAAAATTTCAATCGCTTTTTTAAAGAAAAATTACCTTTTGAATTGACCGGTGCTCAAAAAAGAGTGATTAAAGAAATTCGTCGTGATTTAGGTTCTGGTGTACAAATGAATCGCTTGTTGCAAGGAGATGTTGGTAGTGGAAAAACCATTGTTGGGTTGATGTGTATGTTGATTGCATTGGACAATGGATTCCAAACTTGCCTTATGGCACCAACTGAAATTTTAGCACAACAACACCATACTTCCATTTCTGAATATGTGGAAGGCTTGGACATCAACGTTGCTTTTCTTTCGGGAAGTATCAAAGGCAAAAAACGAAAGGTTTTACTAGAGGCATTAGAAGCTGGAGAAATTGATATTTTGATAGGTACACATGCTTTGATTGAAGATTGGGTCGTTTTTAAAAATTTAGGCTTGACCATTACGGATGAGCAACATCGTTTTGGGGTAGCCCAAAGAGCCAAACTTTGGATGAAAAGCAAACCTTATCCTCCTCATGTTTTGGTGATGACGGCTACGCCTATTCCAAGAACTTTGGCCATGACTTTATACGGAGATTTGGATGTATCGGTCATTGATGAATTGCCACCCGGTCGAAAAGAAATTGAAACCTTACATAAAACAGAAAATAATCGAATGCGTGTTTTCGGTTTTATGCGAGAAGAGATTGCCAAAGGACGACAAGTCTATGTCGTTTATCCATTGATCCAAGAATCTGAAACATTAGATTTACAAAATTTGGAGCAAGGATATGAAGTACTCAGTCGAGAATTTCCTAAACCTGATTATCAAATATCAGTCGTGCATGGAAAAATGAAAGCCAAAGACAAGGACTTTGAAATGCAACGTTTCGTCAAAGGCGAAACACAACTCATGGTAGCGACAACCGTGATTGAGGTCGGAGTCAACGTACCCAATGCCTCAATGATGGTGATTGAAAATACAGAACGATTTGGTTTATCACAATTACATCAGTTGAGAGGCCGAGTAGGTCGAGGAGCAGAACAATCCTTTTGCATCCTCATGTCTAGTTTTAAATTGAGTAAAGACGGGCGAGAGCGAATCAATACAATGGTGAGAACCAACAATGGTTTTGAAATCGCTGAAGCTGATCTTCAGCTACGTGGCCCAGGAAATATGGAAGGGACTCAACAAAGTGGTATTTTAAATTTTACGATAGCTGATCTTGCTCGTGATGGACGGATTTTGCAAACAGCAAGAGAAATTGCCGCTCGAATCTTAGATGATGATCCTGATTTTGCTAAACCGCATCATCATCGCTTGAGAGATTATATGGATTTACACGCTAAAAAATTAAAAGTCTGGGGACAAATCAGTTAGAAAGCTGCTCTACATTGCTTCATTTTCTACCCTACCTACTGTTAATACATTCTGCACTTTTAGCAAAAGTCCAAAGAAAACAAAGATATTCCCCTTTTTTTCAATAAAAATATTTGGACAAATCCTAAAAACTCTTAAAAAGCATTAAAAACTCATAAATTCTGTTAAAAACCACCATTAGGGTATAGTTTTGGTGTTACAAATGGGAAAGGAATTAGTCTTATAAATAAGAGCGGACACCCCAAGTTTAGCTTTTTGAGAAAACTATTTAAATTATAAGGTGTTTTTATTTGGAAAGTAAATACCATCTTCTAATTTTGAACCGTTAAAGAAGGAAGTTTTAAGAACGACCTTTCTTATTGAAAATCCATTACATGAAGACCGGAAATCAAATTATCTTATTTTTCACCTTAATCATATTGCCTTTTCTAGCGAACGCTGAAGAAATGGAAATGAGTTGCGCTCTTACCGAGGCAGTTGATCCTAGTCAGTCTCTGATTGATGGGCCTTATGTATTTTATGGTAGAGATAAGATCATTGTTCGAAGTTTTCAAGTAGAAGGGACCGCTTGTAAAGTCGCAGAAGAAAAAATATATAAACCAACTGAAGAAGTACCATTGATATGTAAAGTAGATATGAATGGATCTGTTGGCTTTGAGTTTACACTCAAAAAATCTCACAAATCGCCTCCTGCTGTTTTTCCTCAACCAGAAAAATTGTTCGCTATTTCTGATATTGAAGGTAATTTCCAAGCCTTTACGGCTACCCTTATTGGTAACGGAGTAGTTACTAAAAAATTAAAATGGAATTACGGTGAAGGACATTTAGTTTTGGTTGGCGACTTTTTTGACCGTGGAGATCAAGTGACCGAATGCCTTTGGTTGATTTATAAATTAGAACAAGAAGCATTAGCTGCTGGTGGAAGAGTTCATTTTGTTTTGGGTAACCATGAAGAAATGAACATGCGAGGGGACACTCGACACGCGGTTAAAAAATATAAAACCGTTGCTCAATTCATGTCCATTCCTGTAAAAAAGTTATATGGAAAAAATACAGAATTTGGTCGTTGGTTGAGAACTCGAAACATCATGGTCAAAATCGGAACTACTATTTTCACTCATGGAGGAATCGGGCCTAAATTTGCAGTCAAAAAAATTCCGATCAAAAAAGTAAACGCTATTGCTCGTGTCAACATGGGGAGAGCCATGAATCAAATGGACGGTGTATCTAATATTGTTTTTGCTAAAAACGGTCCTTTGTGGTATCGTGGATATTTTGATGGGAGTATTGGCGAAGAAGCTATAGGTATATCACTTCAATATTATGATGCAACCCAAGTCGTAGTTGGTCATACCGTAATGGAGGAAATTTCTTCTTTATTTGACGGGAAAGTCATTGCCATAGATATTAAACACAAAGAAAAATTAAAAAACAATGGTTTCAATGCGATTACCATGTTGGATAATCAAATATTCAAAGTCAATGCATTTGGCAAAAAAGAAAAACTACGAGAACTACAAAGTTCCTCAGGTGTTGAGTCCACTTTTAAAGGAATCAAAGAGAATAATTTGACTACAGTCAAAAAATTTCTATCCTCAGGAAAAGATATCAACGAGCGATTTACGAGTAAAAAATATACTTTACTACACTACGCTATCAAAATGGAACAAGCCAATGTTGTTCGATTTTTACTAGACAATAATGCAGATGTCGATCTTTTGTATGACGACAAAACAGCTTTGATGCATGCGATTAAAACAAATAATCAAGATATTATATTGACCATATTGAATTCTGATGTCAATGTGGAAGTTCAAAATCGTCGTAAAAAAACGGCTCTATATTACGCTGCTAAGTACAGCACTCCAAAAATCGCTAAAATGCTAGTCAACAAAGGCGCTAGCATCGAGCACCGAGATTATAAAGGTCGTTCGCCATTGGAATATGCGGTTTCCAATAAAAATATTCCTGTTGCTCATTTCCTAAAATCTAAGGAAAGATAGTAACTATTTAACATCTTGTTTTTGAATGCCTCTGGGAATGTTTTCCTCCTTGTTACTTAAACAAACCTATATTTTGTCATTAACTGAAGAAAGTATATTTTAGCTCATAAAAAATACTTTTTATGGTTTATGCACGCTCTCGTCTTCTGCTGGTATTTCTTTTTGTCATTGTTGGCTTGATCCTACATTTCCAATTGGGAATTGGCACCGCCATCTATCCTTATCTTGGTGCATTAGTACTCATGGTCACTCATTTTATATTTAACAATGTTTCAGCGGCATTTGTATTACTGCGGCGAGGTAAAATTGATCAAGCGGAAAGATTGATTGATCAAGTCAAAAAGCCAGAATGGTTGGTCAAACAGCATCGCGCTTATTATCATTTTACAAAAGGTATGATTTCGCTACAGCGAAATAAATTAGCAGAAGGGAAAACCGATCTTAAAGCTGCGCTTCAATTGGGCCTACGAACGGATAATGATCGAGCACTCGCTATTCTTAATCTTGCACATATTTGTTATTTAAACAAAGAAAATGAAGAAGCCCGCAATTATCTGAATGAAGCCAAACAACTGAATAGCGATGATCTCATCATTAAACAAAAAGTAGCCGAAATGGAAAAGGCGATGGTATATAAGGAAAATTGATTCGATACTTAATAGAAAAAAGGATGCTCCAACTATTAATACATTAATTGAAAAGAATCCAAGTAAATCCAAACACCAGAACATGATAAATATTCCTCATCCATCTTTGAACTTTTTCAAAGTCCTTTCTTTTTTCTGTTTAGCCTTTTTTTTTAGTAATACCTCAATCATTGCTCAGGCTCAAATCAGAGATAATTGGAAAAAAGAATTGACGAAAGCAAAAGGCCAAGAGCGAGTTGAGTTATTACTAAAGTTATCAAAGGATTTAGCAAAAGAAAACTTGTCTATTGCTCATTCCTTAGCAACAGAAGGAATAGCCTTGGCAAAAGAAATCGGAGATTCTTTATCGATGCATAGGATAGGTATCAACTTAGGAGAAATATATATTACGCTTGAAGATTTAGACAAGGGAATAGAATACACTCAGAAAAGTTTAAATTATTTTGACTCCAAAAAAGAATCAACTTTAGACAAGGCAAAAAGTCAGTTGGTTTTAGCTAAACTATACATTGGAAAAAGGATATTTAATTCGGCCGATAGTTTAATCTCAGAAAGTGAATCCTATTTTAATAAGCGTAAGCATTTATACTGGGAAAGTGAATTGTTATATAGCAGAGGACATTTAAGTTTACGACAACAAAAACTTGATCTAGCCTTAGATTATTTTTCTAAAGGACTAGAAATAAGTAAACAATCTGAAGACATCGATCAAGTATCCTTGCTAATGATATGGAAAGCTTTGGTAACTAACTTATTAGGAAATTATCCAACAGCACTAGAACTACAGTTAAAAGCGATTAATATGAATGGTAGCACCTTAACCAAATCAGTCGGTTATTCTCATCTGGGACAAACCTATAGGGTATTGGAAGATTGGGATACTGCAACCAAACACCTCAAAACAGCTATTAAATTGCAAAAGGTCGTAGGATTGAAATGTAAAATCGCCGATAACTACTATAATTTAGGAATCATCTCTAAGAATCAATTGAATTATGGAGAAGCACTTAAATATCTTGAGACAAGTTATACAATCAAAAAAGAATGCAACTCAAACCTTATTAAAATCTTGGGATCTTTAGGAAATCTTTATAACAAGTTGGGTAAGACTGATAAAGTCAACGAATGTTACGATAAGCGATTGATTTTGGCCCAAAATCAAAATAATTGGGATGAGATATGGAGTGTGTATTACAATAGAGGTTCAAATGCACACAATGCAAAGCGATATAAGGAAGGCTTAAAATATGCTCTGAAAAGTTATGAAATTGCAAAAGAAAAAAATCGTTTACACTTTTTAATGAGGAGTAACAATTTATTATACGCCATCTATAGTAGAACAGGAGATGATAAATGGTTATATCATGAGGAACAATACCGTATGTTTAAAGACAGTCTTGTTGGATTAGAAAAGATTAAAAAAATAGGAGCATTAGAACAAAAATACCATGCACAAGAACAACAGGATAGTATGAATACAATCCGTGCAAAAGACCAGCAATTAAACGAAGGAAGGAGATTCGCTACTTGGCTAAAAGTATTATTGGGAGGAAGTTTTTTAGCTTTAATTCTATTCATTTTTTTCATAAAAAAACAAAAAAGAGAACTAGCCTCCGTTAAGCAAAATTTTGAAGATCAAACAAAAATGGATCAATACTTTGAGAAATTATTTGCTCGTCTGGATCAAAATTTACCAATCAGTGAAAAAGAAAACACGCATTCACATAAATCTAAACCTATCAATGATATGGCTAGTTTTCTAAGCTCCAATTTATCTACTGATAGTGATTGGAAGTCTTTTGAAATGTATTTCGAAAAAGTGCACAAAGACTTTTTTAAAATACTGAAAACTAAATATCCTGCAATTACTCCCAACGAATTAAATATGTGTGCCTTATTAAAGTTAAATATTCCGAATAAAGACATTGCGCAAATATTAGGAATTAGCTATGATAGTGTACGTAAATCACAAAGTCTGCTTTACAAAAAATTGGAACTCACATCGGCTAAAAATCTACGAGAATTTATATTAAAAGTCTAATTCACTCAATTTTCGTCTTATTCACTAATTATCCGGGATGAGTCACAGTTTATCCGAAGAATAAACTAAAGGATATTATTGCTTCAATCTACATTTAAGGATTATTTTCATATAACCTTAAAATTTATTATTAAATGAAGCATTTTTACTTCCCAATTAGATTTATTTTTATTTTTTCTTTCTTATTTCTTAGTAGTACCACCTTCAGTCAATATTTAGAAACATTCTCTATATCAGAGAAAGGAATTCTTTTGGGACCTTGCCCAGGCGGTACATCAACCTCTTGTGCCAATTCAGACTTTGTTGGAGTTGATTGGAATATTAATGGAAATTTTACTGGCCTTGATGCAACTCCTGGTGCAGAAGATTATCTTAAGACTATCAGCGGTGTATTAGAATTTGGTGGAGATATTGACGAAGAGTTGTGTTATGAATCTCCTATTCTGGATATTTCTGGCGCAGGTACTGTTAGCATCAAAGTTGATGCTGTTTGGAATGGACAAGATAATGCTGATTATGCAGATCTTGAATATCAAGTAGATGGAGGAGGTTGGATTCAAGTACCAAATCAATTTGGAGGAGGTAGCCACACAATAGATTATAGTACAAGTGGAAACAGTGGATCTGGTACTTTAACCCAAGGTGGTTTGAGTGGAAGTACTTTAAGTATTAGATTTTGTGTAGACACGAATACTGCTATTGAACTTACAACTATCGATAATGTAAGTGTGCCAGAAGCAAATGTTAGCTTATTACCGGTCGAATTGATCTCCTTCAATGCAGAAGAAAAAGAAAAGAAGGTATTACTAAAATGGGCAACTGCATCTGAAACTAATAACGAAAAATATGAAATAGAACATAGTTCCACAGGTGATCGTTTCGAAAAAATTGGCGAAACTGCTGGGTTCGGCACCTCCATTGATCTAATTCAATATTCTTTCACACATAAACGACCAATTACTGGTCAAAACTATTATCGGCTAAAACAAATCGACTTTGATGGCAAATTTGAATATAGCCAGATCACCACAATAAACATAAAAAGAAAAGAAGATCATATCAACACCTTTTATCCCAATCCAAGTAAGGATGGAATCGTTAATTTGGATTTTCTTTCAAGTCAAAAGTTGACTTTACCCGTATCTATTTACGATGCAATAGGAAGAAAAATTTTGAAACTGCCGGTCGATATAGTCAAAGGAGCAAACAAACTCCATTTTGATTTCTCAAAATTAGAAAAAGGAATATATTTCGTTCAATTAGAAAACAACGGGAAGGTAGAATATCAGAAACTAATCATTAACTAAGCAATTTAATATAAGTAGTGTTCATAAAGCTATCTTTAAAGAGATAGCTTTTTTATTTATGACTAAATGTTAAAAGATTGAAATCGAAAGTCTCTGGTTCTTTCTTGTTTCATGAAAAACAAAAATTATCGTACCTTTATAGCCTAAATAATTAAAAAACGATCATACATGTTTACAATCAATATATATCTTAAATTTGGACTAATTGCTCTTTGTCTTGTTGGGGGTACGGTGCTAGCATTTATCTATGGTTTTTGGTATGCTTTCCCATTCCTATTAGTGGGTCTAATCCTATTGGCAAGTTATATTTTCTTGGGAACAGTTCAATCTACTGCTCAATTGGTTCAAGACATGGATTTTGAGGAAGCAGAAAAACGAATTGCTTTGACTTTTAAACCAGAGTGGTTATACAAAACAAATCGAGCATTTTACTACATGATTCAAGGTACTTTAGCGATGAATCGAAAAGATAATAATGCTGCTGAAGCTTGGCTCAATAAAGCACAAGAAGTTGAATTGCCTTCTGATAATGAGAAAGCCATGGTTTATCTTCAATTGGCCAATATCCATGCCGGGAAAGGAAAATGGCCACAAGCGAAATCAATGTTCAACAGTACCAAAAAATTAAAGGTAACTGAACCAATGATTAAGGAGCAAATGAAGCAATTTGAAAAAGCCTTGAACAATAGAGGACAGGCTAAAGCCCAAATGGGGATGCATGGTGGGCGTAGAGGTGGTTTTAGAAAACCTAGAAAAAGGTAATAATAATTGAATCTTGAATAACTGAATTTTGAATGATTCTTATAGCGCGAATTACACTTTCGATGGTCATTCAAAATTCTTGCATTCAATTATTCCACCATTTTTTCCCTACTCGCTATTTTTCCTTTCACGAAAGTGTTGAGTAACAAGATGATTGTGATAAACAAAGAAACTCTTCCTATCAAATCTCCCCAACGAACGAAGAAAGTGATGTCATCATTGAGCTGAATGCTTCCGCGAACAGCCGCCGTTTCTCCATACTTAGTTGCCAAAGAAAGATCTCCTCGTTGATTGATAAAACCTGAAATACCTGTGTTAGCCGACCTGGCAATACCTCTTCTGGTTTCAATGGCCAGCAAAGAGGAATAAGCTAAATGTTGTTGATGTCCTGCAGTATTGTCCCACCAACCATCATTGGTCACAACGAACATGGCATTGGCTCCCTTTTTGACATAGTTGGAAGAATATCCGCCATAAATCGACTCATAACAAATTACAGGAGCAATTGCCGTACCGTCCGCAGATTTAAAAACGGATCGTTCTGGTTGAGTTCCAAAACCAGCTAAGGTGCCACCCAATTTATCAATCAAAGGTTTTAAGAAAAAGAAGATATTTCGATAAGGTAAAAATTCTGCTCCAGGTACAAACTTCGATTTTAGATAAAGATCGGCATCTTGACTACCTGCGGTCATTTGAATCGCCGCATTATAGGCTTCCCAAAAAATAGTATCACCTGGTGCTCGAACATGTGTACGTAAGGCTGGGGAAAAGGCTTCTCCATCTTTATAAATTTTTCTAGCTCCTACTCCACTGATCAATTTCAAATTTGGATATTCATCCACCATCTTTTTTATTTCTCTCATCGACCGTTGACTAGTCAAAATATTTCTAACATTGACTCCTCCAAAACTTGTCTCCGGAAAAACAAGATAATCCGTTTCTTTGCTTAAAGCAGATCGACTCAGTTCCGTAAATCTTTTTAAAATGTTTTTTTCACTTTCGTGAAATTTTTCATAATGTGGCTCAAAATTAGGTTGGAGAACGACGACATCGATTGCACGCCCTTTGTTTTCATAATTGAAATAAATAGCTAAAGAAATCGCAATCGGTAATAAAATCAAGGTAGCTGTTTTAGTGATCGCTTGAAATTCGAATTTTTTATTTTCTTGATAAGTATTGACAATTTTAAATAACAAAATATTCGCTAACAAAATCCACAAGGTTCCACCAAAAACACCTGTATATTCATACCATTGTATCCAAGTAGGAAAAGAGGCAAAACTGTTTCCTAAAGTCAACCAAGGCCAAGAGATTTCCCAATACAGATGAATGTATTCGAAACTACACCAATAGGCAACAAAAGCAAACCATGCCATTTGCTTATTCATCATTTTTTTCGTTTGATGAAATAAAACAAAAGGAATCGTCATAAAAAATGAGTTCAACATCATTGCTACAAAACCTGCAACGAAAGCCGTATTAGCCACCCAATAAGTCGCTAACACATTCCAAATCACAAATGCGTGATAACTATATTTAAAGACTTCCCACTTGGCTGGTCCAGCTTGCTGATCAGCGATCGCTTGTTCCACCATCAACAGTGGCACAAAGGCAATAAACATCAAAAAGGTCAAAGGGAATGGAGGAAATCCAAGCGCCAATAATACTCCACTCAAGGTGGCCAAGCCCATGAGTTTCAATTTTTGCGGATGCTTGGAAAAGCGTGGCTCCCAAATAAAGACAATGGTTAACCAACCAAAAAGGAATAACAACAAAGGAAAATAACTCCACAATCCCATTTGTACCGTCAACTGCCACATGTGCCAAGCCGTCCCGAGCGTAATCAGGAAAGAGATCAAGATTAGTGTGTATCGAAGTTTTCTATTCATATGTTGGTGTTAGCGTGTTATTGTATAAAGGTGTTAGGATGCGAAAATACTTTAAGACCTTAACACCAATACACTTGAACACTATTTTAACTTACCCCAAAGCCATTGCCCCAGCCTTTTTCAGGGCTGACAAAACTAAGTTCTCCTTTCTCGTTTTCGGCCATTAGGATCATTCCTTGAGATTCTACCCCTCTCATTTTCCTGGGAGCGAGATTAGCAAGTATCAAAACTTGACGACCAATGATGTCTTCCGGCTTGTAAAATTTCGCAATACCAGAAACCACTGTTCTTTGTTCTGTGCCTAAATCTACCTTTAGCTGAAGCAATTTATCTGCTTTTTTCATTTTTTCGGCTTCGATAATCGTAGCCGTTCGAATGTCCAATTTAGTAAAATCATCAAATGATATTTCCGATTTGATGGGTGCTCTTTTATTGGCTGCTTCTTCAGCTTCTAATTCTGCTCTTCTTTTTGCCAATTTTTCTTTTTGCGCTTCAATTATTTCCAGTCGACTGGAATCTTTTTGATCCTTTATTTTGGCAAATAACAATTCTGGTTGACCGATCTGGTGAGTTGAATTTAATAATGGATCGCCATTGGCAAGTGCATCAATTGCTTTTTGTAAATCTCCATTTACTAAATTTGGAAGATTTAAAAACCGTCGAATTTTCGCAGCCGTAAAAGGTAAAAAAGGAGCTGACCAAACACCTAACAATGCGACTATTTGTAAACATACAAACATGCATTCTTTCACCGCTTCACTTTCTGGATCTTCTTTATAGATTTTCCAAGGAGATACATCTTGCAAATACGTATTTCCAAAACTAGAAATTTCTAATAAAGTCTGAATGGCATTTTTATACTCAAAAGCTTTTAAATATCTTTCCAATTTATGGGTCAATTGCTTTAAATCTTCCAAGCCATCAATCACTCCAATATTTTTTACTATTGGAACCTTACCATCAAAATATTTATTACTCAAAACCATTACACGATTGATGAAATTCCCTAAGTTAGCGACCAACTCATTGTCATGCAACTCTGCATATTCATCCCATTTGAAATCAGCATCTTTATTTTCAGGCATGATCCTAATCAAGGTATAGCGCAATGCATCTTCATGGTTAGGAAAGTTTTCAAAAGACTCTAAATATTCGTATTGCTCAATTCCCCAAGCATCCGTTTTTGAAAATTTTCTACCCTCTAAATTTAAGAATTGATTCGCTGGAACATTCACCGGCAAAATATAATCGCCATGAGCTTTTAGCATCGAAGGAAAGACGATACAGTGAAATACAATATTATCTTTTCCAATAAAATGAACCAATTGTGAATCTTCACTTTTCCAATAATCTTCCCAATTTTTTCCATTATCTGCCGCCCATTGTTTGCTTGCAGAAATATAACCAATCGGTGCATCAAACCAAACGTATAATACTTTTCCTTCTCCTCCAGGAACGGGAACTGGAATTCCCCAATCTAAATCTCGCGTAATCGATCGAGGTTGTAAACCATTATCTAACCAAGACAGGCATTGTCCAACCACATGTTTTTTCCAAGTTTTTGTATCATGCAGTTGCACGCCATCAAGCGTTCCTTTTTCAATCCATTCTCGCAACCAAGTTTCATGTTTATCCAATTTAAAATACCAATGTTTCGTTGGTTTGAGTACCAACGCGCCTCCGCTGAGGGTGGAACGAGGATCAATCAACTCTGTGGGAGATAAAGTGGTTCCACAGTTTTCACATTGATCACCATAAGCATCCGTATGACCACATTTAGGACAAGTTCCTTTGATATAACGATCCGCTAAAAATTGATCGTGTTCTTCATCGTAATATTGTTCGCTAACTTTTTCTTCAAATTCGCCTCCTTTCTCCACTAATGTTTTGAAGAAATCTTGTGCCGTTTTATGATGTAAAGGATCACTCGTTCGATGATAGATATCGAAAGAAATACCTAATTTGGCGAAAGTTTTTTTATTTAAATGGTGATATTTATCAATGATTTCTCGAGGGTCAAGTCCTTCCTTTTTCGCTCTTAGCGTAATCGCCGCACCATGCTCATCTGATCCACATACAAACAATACATCCTTGCCCAACAGTCGAAGGTACCGTACATAGATGTCTGCTGGTAAAAATGCACCTGCCAAATGGCCTAAATGTTGAGGTCCATTAGCATATGGTAAAGCAGAGGTGACTAAATATCTTTTTGGTTCTTTCATCTGTTTAAAATTAGTGTTAGGGTGTTAAAGTACCCTATGGTTAAAGTGTTTTTCCTTCCCGACTTCCAGTTGCTCTTCGGCGGGATGTGCCATTGGCGGAATATCCTTTGTGTTATTGAATCATTCCATTGTGTGTTTAAAACTTAATCATGGATGTTTCATCTGTCTATTTTATTTGAAATAAAAATCGTCGCGAATATACATGATTGTCAACGATTTATTATTTTTTTTAGTTTCAAAAACCAGTATTAAGAATAGAAATTGATTTCTTCCACGATTGAGGCGAAAAAGGCTTCAATAGATTGAAATAGTAAATCCTAAGTTAACAAAATGATGGGCCATACTTTTATAGATCATTCTTACCGCATAAAACATCTAAAATCTAATTACATTTCAATAATTTACAATATGTTTTATGCGTTACTTTAATAGTCTTGGTTCTTAGACAAATCGGGTGTTTATAGACATTCAAAAATGAAATTCAACGCTTCCTTCGGTCGCTTTTTCATCTCATTTTATGATTGTCCATAGATGTCTACGTACAGGATTTGTCTAAGAAGGATAGTCTTTAAAAGAATCCATTTAACTCTCAAAAAATTAAAACTAAAAAACAATGAAAAAAAAATATTTACTCTCGATCGTTGCCCTCATTAGTTATTTTAATTTATTCGCTCAGCATGCTATTACCAATAGTCATTTCTTCAAAGAAGGAGTAAAAGTAAGCTACCAACCAACCTTTGATTCATTAGTTACTTTTGAAGATTACGGAGATCAAATGGTTTGGGATTATTCTACTCTACCAAATAATGGCGAATCATATCAACGAGTGGTTCGAAAAAGCAGTCAGACACCTTTTGCTGATAAATTTCCAGAATCAAATTATACCATTGTAGGTCAAGATAATGATTGCGTTTATCTAAATGTTGAACTTAGTAAAACCGAATTCATTGGTTTTGTACCGCCTGACAGCAGTTATTTGGTTTATAATTATCAACCGTGGAGTATTAGTATTCATCCTATGAATTTTGGCGATTCCATTCAATCCCCTATTTCGAGATACATCGAAGTAGGAGAGAGAAAAATTTATAGAGAAGGTAAGGTAAGCACCACTGCAATTGGCCTAGGGCAACTCATTTTACCGCATGGAATATTTGAAAATGTACTAAAAATTAAAGAGGTACAAGTTTTTTATAATCCTGCACACACCACATTTTATCAAGCCACGACTTATCATTGGTTGAGCAATCAATATAATTTCCCATTAATGTCTTGTAATAAAATTATAGATAGGAATAGCAAAGGAGAGGAACAGATAACACAATTTGCGCAGTTTATTCTTGACGAAAAAAACACGAACAATCATACGTTACTTCAAAAAATAGAAGCAGGAAAACCAATCCCTAAAAAAGATTAAAAATGGATCAATAAAACGAATCATTAGGAGCGATTGAGCTTGATACGCGCCTCCTCTTTTAAAAATTCTTCTTCTGTCAAAACACCTTCGTTGCGTAGTTTTTGTAGTTTATTGAGTTGTTCCAACAGGTCGGGTTGATCCGTTTTTGGAGGATGAGGAGCATCTTTGATTCGATAATTATTTTCTACGAAATCATCAAACGCTGGTTGAAATCTTAAGAAAGATAAGTCATCATTGGTTTTGATTCTTTCTACATTTTCCAAACGGAAACCAACTGCAACATCTAAATGAAAAAAAGCTTTTTCTGGATTTTCTAACATAGAATAACAACAGGCTAGTAAAAAATGAGCCTCTGGCTCATCATACTTTATCGTCGTTGCTTTAGACAAATATTGAATGGCTTCTTTGTACTCATATTCCTTGTATTCTGCTATTCCTTTTTCCCAATATTGATTGAATTGCCGATCGGTAAAAGACTCTGCAGTTTTGACTTGACTTTCACTAGAAGAAGTATTCTTTTGCAAATGTGCATTGTATTTTGCATTAAAACCGTCTTTTGGCATCAGAAACAAAAGCATGCCATCTACAAAAGCTATAATCGCGATCACAGGAATGAACCTTTCCATCCCTGGCACAACAAATAACGCGAGTAAACTATTGACTAAGTAAGCAATTCCCAAGCCTTTTTGCCCTAAATAAAATCGATGAACACCAAACATCCCTAATCCTATCGCTAGCCCGCCTGCAACAAATTTATTTTTGGTTCCAGCCAAAGCCATCTCTTCCTTTTCCTTCCTTTTCTTTTTATCTTTTTTAGAAAGCTTGGGTGGTTTGGCTACTGATCTTTTTGTGGGTTCATCATCAGGCACCGTGACCCCTTCATTGGTAATTACATAAATTTCAATTTTATCTCGAATATTTTTAAGTTGAAAAAGTCCCAATGATTTTGCCTTTAGCCAGGAATGATTTTTAATATCATCATAAACTTTTGCAGAAATAAAAACCCCTCCAGGAATGCAAAGACTTTCAATTCGGGAAGCAACATTAACTCCATCGCCATGCACATCATCTTCTTCCCCATAAGTAATTTCTCCAGTATGGATACCAATACGCAAGGGAACGGGTGGATTACCTTTCAATTCTTTTTGTAAGTTGACGGCACACTCCACCGCAGCTGACGCACTAGAATAAATGCTCAAGGTACCATCACCAAAATACTGAATGATTTGCCCTTCATATCGCTTGGTCAACTTCTTGAAAATTTCTCGATGACGATTACGTAATCGAGCTGTTACGGCTTCATCTTTTTGCATCATGGCGGAATAACCAACAATGTCGGTAAACATGACTGCCGCTAATTTTCGTTGTTTCTTCTGCATTTGACTGGTCGGTTGTTACAATCAACAAGGTAACTTTTTTCTTCTTTTTGTTCAAATTTATTGACTTGCTCTTATTGCATTTCTTATTTTTAGCAAAAAAAAATAAAACCATATGCTCCAACAAGACTTAATTCATCTTTTCCATCATCATTTAGATGGCCTTCAAAAGGAAATCGAAGCTTATCAAAAAGATCAACTCCTTTGGGCGATTGTTGAAGGGATTGCCAACTCAGGAGGAAATCTTTGTACTCATCTCCTTGGCAATCTCAATCATTTTATTGGAAAAAATATAGGCCAAACTAAATACAAAAGAGATCGTCCACTAGAGTTTGAATGCATTGATATGCCTAGAGAACAGTTGATCAAAGAGATACACGAAACCAAAGAAATGATTGAAAAAGTCATTTTAGGAATCGATGATTTAAGTGCCAATTATCCTAATCAAATTTCGGCGATTCCCATAAATATGCAGCGTAAGCTTATTCATTTGATCGCACATTTATCCTATCATGTTGGACAGATCAATTATCATCGGAGAATTCTGGAAGGAGTGACTCAAGCCTAATTTTTTTCATTTCGTTTTCTTGAAATTGTTTTAAAATAGAGCTTCGTACTGACAATCAAGACCTCTTAAAACAGTCAGTCAATTATTAATCAATACTCGTTTTAGGATCAAGCAAAAAGTCGAAAGGAAAATGGTCTGGCCTTATTTGGACGGAACCGCATTTTTGAATCATATTTTAACGGTTGTTGGTTTTTTAGACGCTTGGAGAAATATTTTAAAAGAAGCAAACTAACAAATTATTTTCAAACATATAGAAGATGGATTAAATCAAATTGCTGAGACAGAAGGAGTATTAAAAATGACGATTCCTATGTTGTTGATTCAAGCAGAAAAAGATTAAGCTCATTTATGAATCATAGATTCTAAAAAAAACAATCATGACCATTCAATTAATAGATGCAAGTTTCACTTACGAATTGCGCCATCAGGTGCTTCGCCCTCACCAAGATATAAGCGCTTGTCAATACCCTTCAGATTTCGATTCTGATAGCTTTCATTTAGGCGTCTATGACAAGCAAGAATTGATTTGTGTGGGTTCTTTTTACAAAGAAAATCATCCTGACTTACTCGACAAAGTACAGTATCGCTTACGCGGAATGGCGACGGAATCTTCTAGACAAGGACAAGGTGCAGGAAGTCAATTGATTCAATTTGCGGAAGCTCACTTAGTCAAGAAGAAAGCTAATATCTGGTGGTGTAATGCTCGAATAAGTGCCGCAGGTTATTACGAAAAACTAGGTCTTGAGCAGTTTGGACCGACCTTCGAAATTAAACCAATCGGAATGCATAAAGTGATGATTCGAAAATTTTAAAAAGCCTATTTTTGTTTTGATAAAAGTTTCCACGGCTATTCCAACTTATTTTTCACCTCTTCATAAAAACTTTCTACCCACCTCTTGTACATTTTTCCGGAAGGATGTAAACCATCATCTGCCACTAACTCTGTATCTATTAGTCCTTCTCTAGAAATCGGGGTAATATCAAACCAACTTATATCTTCTGCTTTGGTAATATCTTCGTTAACGGTATTAAATTGATCAACTCCAGCACTAATATTCGCTTGATTATTTTGTCCAAAAGGAGTATACCCATAATCTGGAATAGACACTACAAAAACTTTTTCTTTGTCCCCTCCAGTAAATTGAATAGCTGTTTGCAGAAGCTCGAAAAATTCTTCTTCATAGACCGATATGGAAGCATTTTGAAATTGGTTGTTCACTCCAATCAGTAAAGAAACCAAATCGAAAGTATCTGTTAATTCAGCTTCATCAATTGCGGCAATCAAATTATCCGTTCGCCAACCCGTTCTAGCAATAATAATGGTGGTATCGACTAAAATGCTATCCCCTTCCAATTTGTTGGCTAACTGAATCGGATATCGACTATTGACGGAAACGCTTTGACCTATGGTGTAAGAATCACCTAGGGCTAGGTATTTGATTCGTTTTTGCTCTGGAATATTATTCGTTGGAGGATCAGGGTCTGATTGTTCTAGCTCCATTTTTTCTTTTTCGCAGGAAGCGAACATCGTCAACAGAATAAACAAATAGAGGATTCGAAGTTTCATTTATGATATTATTTAGTGACACGCTGTCAAAAGTTACTCCATACTTTTATATTTCTTTAATAATAATTTTGAATGCGAGAGTGATTGAATTTTGAATAGCCCTCTAGCGAAAAATATCGCGATTTAGGGATGGTTCAAATTTGGAGGTTCAAACATTCATTTTTTCAAAGAAAACTTAGATTCAAAAAGTATGAAGTGATTATCTAAATGAGAAACTCTATTTATTTGATTTTGTTTACAAATAATACCTGATTCCAATTTCCAATCCTAGACTCACTATTTTTTCCACTAATGCTCCCTCTCTCAAATTATTGAGTTGATATCTTCCAACTAGTTGAGTGAATCCTGACAAGTTATTTGATATCGTAAAATTCCCTCCAGCAGAAAAGAAACTGATATAATTTATCCTTCTTAAACTTTCTTTTATTTCACTTTTTTCTTTTCCTCCTTCATTAAATCTTTTTTCCACTATTGTTTGCCAATAGAAATTGGTGGCCACTCCTAATTCAATGTATGGCTCGCAATATGATTTGACAAATCCAATTCTCAAACCTAAAGGAATTTCTACCAATCGATAGTTATATCTATATTCAGCACCTTCATAAGCATATGCTTTTTCAACGGTGTTAATATTTTCATTGATATCAAAATCCTCAATAGAGCTTATCGCAAAACCCGGATTGGCGAATCGAATTCCAGTTTTAATCGACATGTTACCACTGATCCCATGTATATAATTGAATCCAAATCTAGAATTCAGTTTGAAGGTTTCATGTTTCCTTCTATTGCCCATTTCTTCCAAGCCTTGAGGATTGGTTTTTTCAGCTCTGACGAATGTAAATCCAAAATCACCACCCAAAACAATATCTATCGAATTAGACTGTTTGTATCCTGAATAATTAGATTGACTATACAATAGATGACTCCCCGTAAATTGAAAACATAAAAAAACGAAGATGGTAGTTTTGAGATAAACTTTCATAACTTTTTTTAATGAACGAATTGGATTCATTAGTATACACGAAGAAACATCTCATACGGTTGGGTTGGTAATTTGGAATAGTTTGGCTACTCTACCTTGGTAGAGGGACAAAATATTAGCTATAGCTTTTTATTTGTACAAAAACTAAAAGGTTCTTTATGATTTCATTTGGTCAAAATATATAATGGAGTTGAAGTTTTTACGCTTTCAAAGCTTTGCTTTAACAACCAAATCCATACGGACGCGTAAATTTGGTTGACCTAAATACCAAACGAAATCATTTAGCTCCAACTAAAAGGACTTCTTTTAATCTTTTTGGAAGATAAATTTATACCAAAATTTGGGGCTTGTCATGTGTTTTTGCCATTCCATTTCGGAATCCGCATAAATTTCATTCAAGAAATTTTTAACAAAACTATTGTTTTCGACACATCGAACCATAAAATTCACCACCCTTGGGAAGCGCATTATTTTTTGAAAATTATAACTGATCCGTAATTCTCGACCCAGGACTCTTTGGATTCGGGTATCATAACCTAACATGAATTTTGCAGAAAAATCATTGGCTTCTAAACATTTGACAGCATGATCTGCAGCGATCACACCGCTATAAATTGCGTTTCCAATTCCTTCTCCTGTCAATGGATCAATCAAATGGCCCGCATCACCTACCAGCATATAATGGTCACCAGAAATGACTCTCTTTTTTGAACCTAAAGGCAATCCAAATCCTTTGATATCACCGATCAATTCAGCATCTTTAAATCGGTCTTTAAACTTCGGATGGTTTTCTAAAATCTCCAACATGCTTTTGGTCAAGTTGAATTTTCGTTCACTGATTTTATCACTTCGCATACCAACGCCTACATTCGCTTCATTATTAGCCAGTGGAAAAATCCAAAGGTAACCTGGAATAAGTTCTTTCATGTAATGAATCTCAATCGCTTGATTACCGGGTCGAAAACCTGTTACGTTTTTATAATAAGCTCGAATCCCACCAGCATAATGTCGATTGTCTTTTTTGATACCATGATGATGTCGGGTAAATTTGGAATAAGCCCCATTGGCTACAATCAAGGTCTTAGCTGCTACTTGAAAGCTTTTATCTTTATTACTTAAAAGATAACCGTCTGCTGTTTTTTCATAATTTTCAATGGATACATTTTCGTGTAAACTGATACTTTCATGCCGACGTGTTTCTTGAATCAAAAAATTATCGAAATCAATTCGCTTCGCGGTATAGCCTGGAGCAGTTCGACTTGGATCATCATCTTCTGATTTGAAATTAAGATCCAATACATCTTGATTGGGTACGCCGAATTTAAGTCCCCAAACTCCTTCTTGTGGTTGTCCTCCTCTGAATCGATTAAGAATTTGCGGATCCATTCGGTCCAAAACCGTAGTCACCTTACCACTGAGGGCATCTCCACAAATTTTATCTCTAGGAAATGTTGCTTTATCAATTAATACGCAAGGAATGCCTTTATAGCCCAACTGTAAGGCAGCAGCAGCGCCACCAGGTCCGGCGCCTACAATACAAATATCGGTTTTGATCATGTTTTATTTTTTGTAGGTGAAAGATAAGAAGATTTTTTGGTTTGAGTATAGTTTCCGCTTAGTGGACGTCAAAGGATTCCGTTTTTATGGCTAAAGCCAAAAATATTTATTCATCAGATGTTTTACTCCTCAATAGAATCATGAATTTTTCCACACCAAAAAAAGGGTAATCTCCTATAACAAGATTACCCTTAACTTCAAATTATTTTTAATAAACTTTATTTCAATTCGGCAGGAATTACTTTAACTTTCACTTTTTTACCTTTTCTTAAAACGGTCAAAACAATCGGTTGATCAATCATTTTTTCATCTAGCAATTTATGTAAATCATCAATCGTTGGAACTGCAATATCATTCAGATAAAGAATCACATCGCTTTGTTGTAATTCGGTATTATAAGGAGGCCCGTTGGTATCAATATCTTGTACAAAAACACCACTTGGAATATTTAGTTGAAAACGTTGTTTCAGTTTTTGATTGAACTTCACTACTTGTCCTCCGATCCCAATATAAGCTCGTTTGACTTTTCCTTCAAGAATTAATTTACTGGCAACATAGGCTGCTAAATTAGAAGCTACTGCAAAACACAAGCCTTGTGCTGATAAAATCACTGCAGTGTTTACACCAATTACTTCTCCTCTTGAATTCAATAATGGTCCGCCAGAATTACCTGGATTCAAAGCAGCATCCGTTTGTAATACATCATCAATCAATCGACCATTCTGTGTTCGAAGACTCCGACCTAAGGCACTGACTACTCCTGCAGTAACCGTATATTGAAAACCAAATGGATTTCCAATGGCTATTGCTAATTGCCCTGCTTGCACTTCGTCTGAATTTCCAAATGATATGGGTTGAAGGTTTTCAGCATCAATCTGCAAAACTGCAATATCCGTAGCAGGGTCTTCTCCGATCAATCGACCAATAAAGGTTCTACCATCTTGTAGTACGACCTCAATCGCAATGCCTCCATTGATTACATGACTATTCGTCACAATAAATCCATCTGTGGAAATGATAAATCCAGAGCCGGTCCCGTATGGTTGTTGTCCCTTTTTCCTTCGTTGTTTTTGAGGCGTTTTTTTCTTTTTCACTTTGATTTGAACGACTGCATCGCTGACCTTTTGCGTGACCCCAATCACCGTATTCGAATAGGCATCTAATAGTGGAGCATCTGGATTTGACGAACGATGATTTTGCTCTACAGTCGTTTTATTATTGGAAGTATATTGTACCATTTTATTATTTTTTGGATGTGAATAAATAAACATATTAGTGCCTTAGCCAAAAGCTAAAACACAAAAATTTAAACACTTGAGTTGGGTAGGTAATTGTTTTGGTAACAAGCTTGTATTCCTTCTATTATCCATAAGCATACCATTTACTAATCACTGCCAAAAATGGATAAATAAATAAAATCGGTCGTAATTCTGTCAGGTCTATTTTAAAGTTTTGTCTTTTTTGACAGTCCAGCTTAAAACATTTAGAAGGGCTTTAATAGTTTTTAGGCTTAGTTTTATTGTATTTCGTAAAACAAGTTTTGAATGAATGAATAATTGAATTTTGAATAGTACTAAATCGTGATATTTCTGATTAGCGGGCTATTCAAAAGATTATAAAATTTAAATTACAAAGTATTTAATCTATTGGGAAAATTTCAAAATCAGTTAGATCTTTCCATTGATCAATCCATGTGTCGAACAAGGCTCTATTATTGGTTTCCATCAGTTGAAAGCAAATGTTGCTTTCTTTGTTTACCCATGAATGCAAATAATATAATCCCTTAGGAAGCATCCTTCCTTTTGAGTTAAATCTCATATAGATTTTGTCAAAACTTCCATCTTTAAATTTTTCAACAACCATATACTTTTTCATATTTCCGTTTTTATTTTCCTAGCGGTTTCCATAAAGCGTTTTACGCGTTCTGAATCTATTTCATTTGCCCAATGTCCATCTTTTTTAAACCACGAACCAACAATTAATGCATCACTTACCGCTAAATAATCTCCTAGATTTTCGATCGTAACACCTGAACCTGTCATCACAGGTATATTACAATGTGCTTTGACTTGTTTTAATTCTTCGATCGCTGCAGGTTCTCCTGTTGAAAACCCAGTGACGATTAATCCATCGCTTCGAAAGTAAGCTGCGGTTTGCGCCGTTTCTAATAAAGATACATCAGCCGTAATGCTGTGTGCGCTATGCTTCTTTTTGATATCTGTGAAAATGGCTACCTCATCCGCTTCTATCATTTTGCGGTAACGCAATAAAGTCCCAGCATTAGAATCAATATATCCTTCATCCGCTACATGGCCATAGACAAAAGCTTCGGCTCGAATGAAATCAAGGTTCGCTGATTTAGCGATAGCTAAAGCCGCTTCGTTGGCAGCAGCTAAAACTTGAATTCCACAAGGCAATTGAGTTCGTCGTTTTACTTCGTAAGCAATGATACTCATCATGGTAGAAATTTCATGGCCCACTTCATTTTTGATATACGGTACATCATGCATATTTTCCAAAGCCAAAGCATCGATTCCGGCATCAAGATAGATCTCTGCTTCCTTCATGGCATGATCAATCACTGCTTGACTACTTCCTTTGAATGCAGGTGTTCCAGGCAAAGCTTGAATATGAATCATCCCAATGATGGGTTTAGGAGTTGAAAATATTTTATTGAATTTTGGTGTCATGGTTGAGTTACTTAGTATTTGTTGTTGGTTATTGGTTACTCTTTGACTTGTGATTTGGATTGCTCCCAACAGAACTTTACTTCGTACTTCGTTACGATTGATTAAGAGTCTGTTTTTTATTTTAAATAAATCGGTCGCATTATTTAAGTTTTTTTACAAATGTAAAATATTTTTTCTTTCTTTGGTTTATGGATACAAAATACCTTGATATTACTCCAGAAGTCGCTGAAGCCCTGCGGAAAGGCAACCCGGTTGTGGCTTTGGAATCAACGATTATTTCACATGGAATGCCTTACCCTAAAAATGTAGAAACTGCTTTGAAAGTCGAAGCAGCAGTACGATCACAAGGAGCAGTGCCAGCAACTATAGCCATTTTAAACGGTCGGATGAAAGCAGGTTTATCTGAAGCAGAAGTTAATTATCTCGGGAAGGAAGGTTTGAAAGTCACCAAGACGAGTCGTAGAGATTTGCCTTTCATAATTGCTAAAAAAATTAATGGCGCTACTACGGTCGCTTCAACAATGATCATCGCTAACTTAGCAGGTATTCGCATTTTTGCTACGGGTGGAATTGGTGGTGTTCATCGAGGAGCGGAATCTAGTATGGATATTTCTGCAGATTTACAAGAATTAGCTCGAACGAATGTGGCGGTTGTTTCTGCTGGTGTAAAATCGATTTTGGATTTGCCCCGTACATTAGAATATCTAGAAACATTTGGCGTTCCTGTGATTGGTTATGGAACAAAAGAATTTCCTGCTTTTTATACTAGACAAAGTGGCTTGGAAGTTGACTATCGAATGGATGATCCTGTATCTATTGCAAAGGCACTGAAAATAAAATGGGATTTGAATTTAAATGGAGGTGTCATTATCGCTAATCCGATTCCTGAAGCATTTCAAATGGCTTATGCCGATATCAATGAAGCGATTGAACAAGCCTTGCAAGAAGCGGATCATTTAAAAATAAAAGGCAAAGAAATCACCCCATTTTTATTGAGTAAAGTAGAAGAGTTGACCACAGGAAAAAGTTTGGCCGCTAATATAGAGTTGGTCTTGAATAATGCTCGGTTAGCGGCTGAGGTGGCGAAAGGTTTGGTGAGTGTTGATGCTTAGGCTTGGTTGTTGGATATCTCGTTATTTATTATTTGTTATTTGGTTAATTGCTCGTGCTTGACTTATTTTTATTGACTTGCTTCTAATAAGTGGGGTACTCTAAAAAAAGAAACTCCGCCTCGTCGGAGAGCGGAGTTCAATCAGGTTGTTTTAATTATGAAGGTGGATTCTTTTGTGAGAAGAGCCTCATGCTTTAGCTCCTCCCAATTTCATGAATTCATTGACAACCACTTCAGAATAATTACGAATAATTCCTTCTTTATCTTCATAAGTTCGGTGTACAAGTTTGCCGGTAACGGCCACCTCATTCCCTTTCTTTAATAGTCTTTCCATAATCTCTGCCGTCTTTCCCCAAGCAATCAATTTATGCCATTGGGTTTCTATTACTTTTTCTCCTTTAGCATTTTTGTAGGTATCACTTGTGGCGATACTCACCTTGGCAATCATCTTACCTTCTTCCAGTTTTTTAAATTCAGGATCCTTTCCTAAATGTCCAATTAGTTGTACGCTGTTTCTTAAATTATTCATGTCCGTTTATTTATGTTAAAAATATTAGTATTGTGGTGTTGTGGTATTTTTGTTGCTTGAATCAATATTACGTCTTAGGTATTTGATTAAACCTCTAGTTAGTTTTCTTGTTTTATCAATTTGCAGATGTAAATCAGTTAATTTTTCATCTTCAACGTAATTCAAATCTGTTAATAAGTATAACATACTTTTTACCTCTGCTGCCGAACTTTGAGATATGTCTAAGAATCTAATAAATTCTTTTTTTGAAAATCTAGCAAAGCCTTCTGCAATATTATTCATAGATGACAATGCTGCTCTTCTAATTTGATTCTTCGTATTATAATCTGTTGAAAGATCTCCTTCATTTGATAATAGATATATTTCTTTTGTTAAACATCTCGCCTGCTTCCAACATTCTAAATTTTCAAAACTATTTACCTTTTTCACAATTCGACTTGATTTATATTTTGATGATAGATAGTCTTATCCACAACTCTAATAACAACAACACTATAAAACTAATTACACTACAAAGAAAAGGGGTAAACGGCTTGCAAGTCGTGTAATAAATGCTTAGTTTCGTTTGTAGCCGTTTGTATTCGATTGCAAACGGATAAAAAATTTGAAAAACAACATAACAATCTGATAAACAACACTTTATAAAAAACTGTGTTTTTCAAGGAAAACTGAAAAAAATAACCGTATGAAGAATAATTGTTTGGAATGTAAAGAAGAATTTAAGGGAAGAGCAGATAAAAAATTCTGTTCTGATCAATGCAGAAGTAGTTTTAATAATCGATTGAATAGTGATGCTAGCAATTTTATGCGAAATATCAATAATATTTTACGAAAGAATCGACGTATTTTAGCTAAGCTAAATCCGAATGGAAAATCAAAAGTTCATCGAGATAAATTATTGGAACAGGGATTCAAATTTAGTTACTTTACCAATGAGTATAAAACAAAGGCGGGGAAGGTTTATCACTTCTGCTATGATCAAGGATACTTAGCCATTGACAATGATTATTATGCTTTGGTTGTCAAAAAATCTTATGTTGAATAGTTATACTTTAGAAAATAGAAAATACGCGAAATGAAAAATGAAATACTCGATTTAATTAAAAAAGAACTCATAGGAAAACCTTATAGCGAGAGTCTTTTTGAGAACAACAAACAAAAGGCGGATTACTATTTTGGGGAATTTGACCAAGTGGTTGAGCGCTTTATTAAAATGAAACAGAAGTATCATTTCAAAAACATCAGTAGTTGGACAGAGGATCCTGAAGCCTATCCTCAACTGAGTTTATTTAAATCAATGTTCGAAACGTCCTTGTATCTTTGTATCGATTATGAAGGAGGGATTAGTGAGTCGGATAAAGAGTTAAGCCCATTTGTAAAAGATCCTGACATTTATATTCTTCCAGCATTTGAAAACCCAGATGATGAATACGATTTTGTCAACAACAATAACTTTATTCACACCAAATTGTTTTTCACTTTTTTAACTTTAGCATGGATAAAAGCTAATGGAGAGGAATGTGGATTGGTGGTTAAAATTTTAGAAAACAATAGTTCAAAAGCGTTTTTTTTGAATGATTTAAAATGGGATGAAGATTCAATTTTTCAGTTTCATTCTGACCAGTCCAAGCGAGTAACTAACCAGTATAAATCTTCAATCAAAATCGAGCAAATATTTAATCAGATTTAAAATATAATGATCAATTTTGAGTTCATTCTAAAACACCTAATTTTTTGAAAGCAGCCATTGTCGTTTTCTTTCTAGTGTTACCATCATAGCTTCCTTTAGTCGACATATTAGAGGCAAAAAAATAAACATTTTTTCCTTTTTCTAAATACCCAACATACCAACTGATATTATCAATCGATCGACCAGTCTTCGCTAACAAACTATACGTTTCATTATTTTCGACCTCCATCATTCGCTTGGCGATATTTTCCGTTCGTTGACTAATCGGAAGTTGAGAATGGTAAAATTTCATCAAAAACTTGATTTGCTCCAGCTGACTTATTTTGGAATCTCCGCGCAACCAAAACAAATCTATATTACTGGTATCAAAAACCATTTTGCCATAATCGAATTGCGCTAGTAAGTCTTTCATTCTATCCACACCGACTTCTCTCGCAATCGCTTGATAACATGGAACGCATGAATAATGAAAAGCATCTTTAAAAATCAAATCCTGATCCCAATTTTGAATACCACGCTCCTGGCCATCCCACTTGATCAAAGTAGAATCATTTGCCATGACACCAGTCTCTAAAGCAATCAATGAATTAGGAATTTTAAAAGTAGACGCCGGAATAAATCCAGTTTCACTTCTTTTGAAATCATTGGAATAAAAGGTATGAGCAGCCAAATCATAAATCAATATAGCACCTTCCACATTTGCTTGATCCAAAATATTTTGAAAAGAAGAATCGACAACTCTTACAGGCTTCTCTAATTTTGATGATTTACTCGATGGAGCTTCTTTAGAATTACAAGCAAATAAAAAAAGCAGAGAAGCAAACAAAAATGTGATTATTCTATTCATACTTAAGCATCTAAAGAATTTTCCTTTCCATTCGTCAACCAATAGCTTCGTCCATCAATGGTTCGATCAAGCAATCGACTCCCAAACATCAATCTTCTTAGGGTCGCTGGATCATTGAAACTATGATATCGATTCAAAATTTCATTAACTTCTAGCTCAGAATATTTTTTGCCTAAAACAAATTTCTGTGCTAAAAACTGAAGCATTGCAGCCACTTTCTTTTTTTGCTTTTTTCCCGGCATTCGATCAAATTTACCTTCTGGATCGAAGTAACCTTTTAGAATTGAAAATTCTTCCATTATATTATTTTTTGATATAAATTTCATTATCAATGATGCTTAACACAAACTATACTATTTGTCGTAAAGTTGACGCACCCTCATTTTGACTTTAAATATTTCAAGCATTTGAAGAACAAAGCCACTATTTTGGGTCTTATAAATTGGTTGATACAAAGTATGGTATTCTTCTTGCTGCCATGATCTATATTCAAATTAAGTGATTACAGACTAAAAATCAAATTAAGTAATGGACAATTACTAAGTACACTGTGTCCTAATTAACTTTCGGTTTTGATAGTCTTTTTTTTGATTTGAGCTTCGTTATTTTTCTCGACAAGCCAAGGAGTCCCGACAATAATTGTCGGGATCGAAAAATGCCTTGTCAAATCAAAAAAGAGCCTCGACCAAAACACAAAAGAATTTATGACACAATCTACTAAGTATTTCTAATATATTAACGTTGCCCAAAAACAAGCAACAAAATCAATCAGACACATGAAAAAATTATTACTCTTTACAACACTTTTATTCTTCTCCAATTTTTTACTACAAGCTCAGGAAGTCCCTGAGGTTCAAAAAACTTTATTAACTAAAATCGCTGCTTCTTGGTGTGGTCCTTGTGGAACATGGGGATGGTCCATGTGGTCAGATGTCATTGAAGACAATAATGAAAAAGCAGTTTTGATGGCAGTACACCATGCTGGAAATCTGGTCTCTTCTACTTCTTCTGCACTTGCTGATAATTTAGATATTCTTGGACAACCGCGTTTTTATGTCAACAATGAAGATCAAAACGTAAACGCTTCTGGGGCTGCTACTAAGCGAACTCAAATCCAAGAAACCGTTGATAACAATTTTATCATGTCTCCTATTGCAGGAGTTGGATTAGATGTTTCTTTAAATGGAACGGAATTGTATATCAATACTAAAACAAAATTCTTTCAAGCTGTTGATGGTGAATATCGCGTAGGCATATATATCGTAGAGGATGCTGTGATCTCTTTTCAAGCAAGTATTGGAGATAATGCTTCGCACAAAAGATTGTTGCGAACTGCAGTGGGAGAACATTTTGGACAAGAAGTCGTCAATGGCGCAGCTAATACCAATGATGAATTTGATCATCAATTTACGATAGCTGTTGATCCTCAATGGGATCTTAACAATGTAGAATTCGTAGCTGTTGTTTGGAAAAGAGACAATCAAGATTTTCTTTTTGTAAACACTAACTCTACACAAGAAATTTTGAATACCACTTCGACTTCTGATTTGGCATTCTCCAATCTAAGCATGGATATTACTCCAAATATTTCCGATCGTGAAATGACGATTCAATTAGATTTGACTCAAAGTCAAGAAGAGTTAAATATTCAGTTAATAGATCAATTAGGACGGAATGTTTCAAATATTTTTAGTGGAAACCTAAACGCTGGAAATCACCAATTCCAGATCAATCGTACAGATGTCAAACAAGCTGGTCTGTATTTTGTCTTAGTGAAAAATGAAAATAAGTTGATGAGTCAGAAAGTTATTTTCAAGTAAAGAATAATTATAACTTTTAACGCTATACCTTACTTTTTCATTGGCGAGTAGGCAAGATCACCCACTGGATGATATTGCATTGAAACCTTAGACAAATCAAACTCCTTGGTCAAACACTGATTTGTTCTACTCCCCGCCACGTGATACGTGGTGCAAACTTTTGAATATTTTATAGATTTGAATAAAAAACAGGAATTGCATGCTGCAATTCCTGTTTTTCATTTCAAGTATTTTCGAAATATCGAAATAAATACTTATTTTTTTAGTTACCCAAAATCAATGGTAAACCTGCATCGCCACCACCGACAATAACGACTTTAGAGTTAGGTGAACCTGCTAATTCTAAGGTTGCTTCAATCCCTTTATCCTGCAAAATTTTGTCCGTTAAACTTGCGTTCAAAATTCGGTTGGCATCCGCTTTGGCTTGTGCTTCAATTACTTTTCGTTCTGCTTCTTTTCGCTCACTCGTCAATCGGAATTCATATTGTAAAGACTCTTGCTCCTCTTTTAATTTTCGCTCAATCGCTTCTTGCAAAGACTGAGGAAGAGCAACTTCCCTAATCAGAACCGCATCAATCGTTAAGTGTTTTTTCCCAACAGAATTTGAGGTACGAGTGAAAATTTCATCTTGGATCGCTTCCCGTTTGGTAGAATACAATTCTTCTGGTAAGTACTTACCAATGACCTCTCTAGTAGCAGATCGAATTTCTGGCTTAATGATTCGCTCTAAATATCCATTCCCAATTTCATTGTGCAAGAAAGCAATTTTCTCACCGATTGGTTGATATCGATAAGACATTTCCACTGCGATGGTCAAACCATTTTTCGAAAGAACTTCCATTTTTTCAAATGCTTCATTCGTTCTAACATCATAAAGGAACATTCTATTCCAAGGAGCAATCACATGAAATCCTTGATCATAAGGACGAAGAGATGTGTCAATACCACCTCCAAAACGTTTAAACAAAATCCCTCGTTCTCCTGGCTGGATCGTTACAAAAATACTATTAGATAAACTGACAATAAGAATAAATGCAATCATTGCAATTACTCCTAAAGTGACAAATTTGCCTTGATTCATAATACTGTTTTTTTAATTATTAAAATGCGTTTTATTTGGTGCTTTAGGCTTTCTATATTATCAACAAACAATACGGTTTCTTGTTTAGACTAAAATATAGTCGATAATAACTCGAATATAGCAGTTTTCTCCTATTTTTCTACAAAGCCCGCTCAAAAGGGGGATAAAGTAGAAATTATTTTAGATAAGTGGATATATAATTCTTTCTATTTTTGATTTTTTGATTTCACAAAACGTTTATGACTTCACCCTAAACCTTCTAGATAAGGCATAATTAATCCCCAAAAAACCAATTCCCAGAACGACAAAGACCATTCCTTTGACAATCAAACTCAAATCCAAATCAAAGAAACGAGCAACAATAATCGCGGAAACAAAGAGCATCCCTAGGTTTACCAATCCAATTTTTCGCCATTCTATACCTTCTTTGATATAATATAAACCAAAAGTAAACAAATATAAATTCAATAAAATTTCTGCGATCTCTGTCCATTCTCCTTTCACTAAAAAATTACACAACAATATCAATATTGGAAATCCAACAATAAACCAATTGACTTGCTCATTTTCCTTCCAAGCCTTTCCCAATAAGACCAACATAGTTATAAAACTTCCCAGCATCACCGCCACATTAATCATAGCAGCCCAGCTATCATATTTCACCATCCATCCCCAATTCCTTTCGGAAAATCCGCTCGGATAAGTAAAGGTCAATATTAAGTTCATCATAAAAATAAGACCAACAACAAAGGTTTGAAAAGGAGTCTGAAATATTTTATAATCCTTTCGATAAATATTTTTTCCAATAAAATAAATCATACTCATTATACTGGCTGCTCCAAATAAATTAAGGGGAACTAACCTAGATTCTACCACCCAAAAATAAGCCCCCGCCAAAGTTAAGACGAAAGTCCAACCCAATAAATGAGCTCGATTAAAAGAAGTGTTTGGTTTTATATTGATATACAGGTGAGGAACCGCAGCCAACAAAGAAGCCCAATACAGGACGGATTCACTTCCTCTAATATGCGTAGCCCAAGAAGCAATCCCGATCAAATAAAATACGGTGGGCAAACTAGCATTCATCAAATACATCAAAGGAATACTCAACAACATCCAAGTAAACAAAAAGGACTCCATGGAACCACCTATATTGTAGATTTGACTAATCAAAGCTATACAGGCTGCTAACATCAACATCAAAAATGCAGATGAACTTTCTACCCAAGTAGTTGAATCTCTTTTCTTGAAGAAGGTATAAGCGTAAATAATTTGAGCAATGACTAGAGGTAAAAAACTAAAAATAGTCCGCCATGTCCGGGAAAGGTCTTCCCAATTGTAAGCAAAAATTAAAATGATCCCACCTCCAATTAAAACCGCACCCAAAATGCCAATGATAATAAAAGCTAAATTGTAATGAGGACTTTCATCTACTGGACCATAATGTTCCTTTAAACGATCAGCAACTTCTGAGCTAAGAATCCCTTTTTCGATGAGATCAGGTAATTCTTCGTACAACCATTTTAAGTTTGCTTCTTTTCCCATAAGTCTCTTTGTATGTTTCTTGCGGTTTGCTAAAATTATGATAATTTTGTATTAAACTGAAAATACTCCATGCATTTATACCGATTTCGTGTTTATTCCTTATTCCTATTTTTGCTTTTAAGCACTTCGTCTTTTGGTCAAGAAGTTCCTAAACTTCGTTTTTTTGAAGCGGCAGATAGCCTCCATAAAAATCGACTTTGGGTCACTGCTGGACTGACGGCAACTTTATATACAGGAACCATGATCGCCGTTAATAAACTGTGGTATCAAGAATATCCTCGGTCCAATTTTCATTTATTTAATGATATGGGTGAGTGGGAAGACATGGACAAAATAGGTCATACTTTTTCGGCCTATACCGAAAGTAGATGGGTATTTCAAGGCGCATTATGGACCGGTATGAATCGTCGAAAAGCGATGTGGCTTGGAGCTGGATTAGGAACTTTATTCCAAGGCTCTGTCGAAATCCTAGATGGTTTCTCGGATGAATGGGGCTTCTCATTGGGAGACATCGCTTTCAATACCACAGGTTGTGCTTTATTTGTTGGACAAGAATTATTATGGCAAGAGCAACGCATCACTATGAAATATTCTGCCCATTACAACAACTATCCAAACACTTTACTTTTTTCTGAAGATGGAAATCAGAGTACTTCTATAAAAACACGAACAGATGACCTATACGGTAAAAGTTTTGCGCAAACATTTTTAAAAGATTATAATAGTCAAACGATTTGGCTTTCGGCCAATGTTCATTCCTTTCTAAAAAACAAAGACAGTCGTTTTCCAAAATGGCTCAATGTTGCCGTAGGATACGGTGCAGAAAATATGTTTGGCGGTTTTAATAATACTTGGGCAATTGATGGTCAAATCTATTCTACTAAAGATAGCCTCTATCCTAGATATCGTCAATTTTATCTGTCTCTAGATATTGATCTTACCAAAATCCCCGTCCGTCATCACTTTCTTAGAACAGTCGTTTTTGTTCTTAACAGCATTAAAATTCCAGCTCCTACTTTGGAATACAATACTAATGGACAATTAAAATTTCATGGAATATATTTTTAGCATGGTAACACATCTCCATGAAAAATTCGAGGTAAACCACCTCCATAGCATAATATCTTCAGTTGAGATAGATTGCTCTACTTCGGCCGAAAGTAGAATTAAAAGTGGAATCATAAATCTTATCCATTTCTAACAAAAAACACCCATTAAAATATAAAATATTAGAAAAACCAATTATCTTTGGTATAGATCTTTTGTTAGTTGATGCCCCCCGTCATCAAAAATAACATATCATGAGAAAGCAAATCTACTCAATCATATTGTTGATAGGATTTTCTTCCATTTCACTTTGGTCCCAAGTTCCTGCACCTTTTCCTAAAGCTTGCATGAGTACACCTTTGTCTCGATCAATCCAGCAAAAGTTTCCATTATATCATCAACAGCTAGAACATTTATATCAAGAGGCGCTTGACGCAAATTTGACCGCATCTATCAGAACAGAAGAAGAAATTTATTTTATTCCTGTAGTCGTTCATGTTGTTTGGAAAGAAGTGGAAGAGAATATTTCGGATGAACAAATCAAAGATCAAATCGCCGTACTCAATGAAGACTTTCGTCGAACGAATAAGAATGCCAGTGATCTACGAGATGAATTTCGGTCAGTTGCAGGTGACGCTAAAATTGAATTTGAATTAATCGAAATCGTCAGAGTACAAACAGATCAAAGCTTCAGCATTGATTTTGATTTAAATACTTTTGAATTTACTTATCCTGATCATGTTAAAGATCCTAATCGAGGAGGAAGTGCTGCATGGGATGTCAATAGTTATTTGAACATTTGGGTTTGTGGCATTTCTGAAGATCAATTTTTTGGTTATGCTTATCCTCCACCAAGTTTAACAAATTGGCCGAACGAACTAAAAGCACCTCGCGCTGGATATGATGGCCTCGTTATTAATTACAAAGTATTTGGTCGTGACCTTCCTCCTTTTATTGATTTGGAAGGCAATCTTATTCCACTCAATGGAAGAACCACTACACATGAGATTGGTCATTACTTTGGGCTTCGTCATCCTTGGGGAGATGGTGGTCCCGATATCCGTGGTTGTGAAATAGATGATGGACTTCCGGACACACCCAATACTGCGGAGCCTACCAATTTTAATTGTGATTTCAATAAAAATACTTGTATCACACCAGCTCCAGATTTTCCTGACATGATTGA
Source organism: uncultured Saprospiraceae bacterium (assembly GCA_964441245.1). Classification (GTDB taxonomy): domain Bacteria; phylum Bacteroidota; class Bacteroidia; order Chitinophagales; family Saprospiraceae; genus JALZUU01. The sequence goes on from CAYTVR010000014.1 coordinate 42,250, forward strand.
AAATTTCATGGATTTTTCTTCTGATGATTGCAAGAGTACATTCACTAAAGGGCAAATAAATTTGATGCGTTATGTGATTAAAAATCATCGTACTCAGTTACCTATCAAGATGGTGGAGGTACCTAAAAACAAAGAAGCACTTCTTTATCCTAATCCAACTAATGGATTTCTCAATGCCATTATCACTCCTAATATTGATCTCCCCTACCAATTTGTCATTCGTAATTTACAGCAACAAATCGTCGATGCTCCTGTCGAATCCAGTTTGTATAATCAAAACCAACATCATAGGATTGATTTATCTCAACAAGCTCCAGGGATTTATATCATTGAATTTTTGACCAATGGACAAAGAGCTTTTTCCGAAAGGGTTTTAGTGATTAAATGACTTTTCTTCTGTCGTAAAATATTTTAATTACCTTTGTTCTTTACTCCGAATTTAAAAGGAGATTGGATATGAAAATATTAATTCGCTTACCAAATTGGTTGGGAGACATCATCATGAGCACAGCGTTTATCAATGCCGTGATCGAATCATATCCAGATAGTCAAATCGATGTCATTATCAAAAAAGAATTAAAAGGCGTTTTAGATTATTGTGAGGGCATTCATCATATTTATGAGTTTTCCAAAAATGATTTTTCTGGGCTAGTGGGCGCTTATCGATTCGGAAAAAAGGTTAGTCAACGAGAGATGTATGATTTTTTCTTTTGTCTTCCCAATTCTTTTTCATCCGCATGGATGGGATTTTTCACAAAAAGTAAAAAAAGGATTGGCTACCAAAATGAGTTGCGCTCCTTTTTACTCACCCATGCGATTCCGATTCAAAAAAACTTACATCGAGTCGAGGATTACACCTATTTATTATCAAAAGTCACTTCTGCTATACCCACTTCATTTGCGGTAAGCCTTCAAGCCCAAACCAACAACAATGCTCTTTTACCTAAAGGGAAAAACTTATTACTAAACATCCATTCAGAAGCCCAGTCCAGAAGAATGCCACTTGAATTAGCCACAAAAATATTGACTGCGATCCAAGAAAATCACCACTTCAATATTATTCTTACCGGAAGCAAAAAGGATATACCTCATGCTGCTCAACTTGAAAATAATTTTGAATCAGCTGATTTCATTTACAACTTTACAGGAAAAACGTCTTTGAATGAATTATTCGAAATGGTGAGCAGACTGGATTACATTATTACGACAGATTCTGGAATGGCTCATATTGGCAATGCTTTTAACATTCCAAGCATTGTATTATTTGGTGCTGGAAATGAAAACAACACTAGACCGTACAACGCAAAGGATCTTAAAATTATTCGAAAAGCGGGATTGGATTGCGCTCCGTGTATTTCAAATACTTGTCAATTCGGTGTACCGAAATGTTTAGTAGAATTAGAGGTAATGGAAATTTTATTGGCCTTGGATACTTTTATAAAAGAGAAAAAAAGATAATTTATTTTGGTTTTTCGACAAGTCCTGTAAGTCCATTCGTAAATGTCTAGGATTGGTCAAATAAGATTTATTTTTTTCGCAATCGTCTTTTCAAACGACGAAATCGTTTAGGTCCATACCACAACCAAAGTCCTGAACAAACCAAAAGTACGACACCTATTCCCAAAAAATTCATGGAGAACAATTTGAAAAAGTCACTAATAATTGAACCGTCATGAATCGACTCTATCCAATCTGATTGGCGAGTAGCCATAGATTTAATTTCTCCAGTTGCGCCATCTATTTGGACTTCCCAATAATCATTTTTAAATAAAACTTTGACGATTCCTTTTGATGGACGGACATCCATTTTATTGATGGGGTTTCCTTTTTGATCAGGATATTTTTGAGAAAGAGCTTTGGTCGCTAGTTGTGATAATTCATCTAAGGATTTCCATTTTCGTAAATCTTGATGAAGTCCTTTTTCACTTGGTGGTTGAATCCAAGCTACTTCTTTCTTTAAGGATAATAAAACGCCCGTAATTGCACTGATCAGTAACAAAGCTGCCAAAACGACTCCAAGGTATCTATGCCATACCCGAAACTTTCGAAGACCTTTTACTAAGCTTTTAAAATTCTTCCGTTGTGTCATTGACCAAACAAGTGTTTTCTTTTTTTAAACAATTTCACTCTTTTTAACTTTACGTTTCTAAGGTCAACTTGTTCCTAATTTCAGATAAATTATATTGGTTAGTGTAAATGGCGTAGTAGTGTTTAGCCACTATGAACTTTTTACACATTCGTTATGTCCAGTATTATTATTTCAGCTTGTCAAATTCAACATTTTTAGCTCCAAAATTTGAAATTTTGAACCCTGTAATTTGTTCATTTTCGTTCTTTTCAAAGTCTAATTCAACACTAAAAGTGATTACTCCTGTGAACTTATCTTCTTCTATTCGTTCTAATTCAATATCTTTTAATCTACTGTGGGACATTATTAATTTACCGTTTTCTACTCTAACTTCAAAGGTTGATTTTAATTCAGGACTATAATACTCACCCTCATATTTAATCAAATTTTCGTCGTAAATTTGATTTGACTTTGAGGTAATTTTTTCCTTTTGAATTGGTGAGAAATGAGGTTTCATTTCTTTCTCTAAGTAGAACTTAGCTATTTCTTGCCCGTTACCAAAACTATTAAAACTCCAATCGTTGCTTAGTAAAATTATGGAAAGCCTTTGCTTTGGAAATCTAATTAAATAAGTATTGAAGCCCGCATCACTTCCTGTATGGTTATAAAATGTTAATCCTCTGTAATTTTTTAAAAATTGTCCTTTTGCATGATAAACCGTATCTCCTTGAAGTATTCCCAAAATTGCAGGTTCTCCATTATCAAGCTTTGAGATTTCATTATAGCGTTCCATCAATTCCTTATCACCTACAATCAGAGTTTCAAAATTCAATACCCATTTAGCTAAATCTTCAGTTGTTGTAAAAAGACTGGTGGCTCCTGCTATCGAATAGTTTAATTTACTCTTTATGTATTCACCTTGAATTTCACCATACGAATATGCTCTGTTTTTTACTATTTTCCTATGGTCATCATAGACTTGAGAATTATTCATTTTTAAGGGTTGAAAAATATTTTTTGAAACGTATTCTGCAAATGACACTCCTGATATCCTTTCTATTATTTCAGCTAACAATGTAAAACCAGTGTTGCTGTACATAAATTGAGAACCAGCGGTAAAATTGGACTCTTTTTGGTGACTAACTAACTTTAAAACCTGTTCAGTTGTAATTACGTCATCCATTCTCCAACCAGCCAATGTTAATAATCCCCATTGGTCTCTTAATCCACTTGTATGAGAACAAAGGTGTCTAATAGTTATTGGTTTATCAAATTCTGGAATTTCAGGAATATACTTTCTTAAATTATCATCAAGAGAAATCTTGCCTTCTTTCTCTAAAAGATAGATTGCAAACGTTGTAAACTGTTTTGAAACAGAGGCAATATGAAAAACTGTGTTTGATGTAATCGGTATATCATACTCAAAATTTGCCAATCCATAACTTTTATTAAATACGATTTTTCCATTCCTGACTACCATAGCTGCGACGCCTGGTGTTTCAGAATTATAATTTGAGAAAAGGCTATCAATTTTCTTTTCTATTGACCTTTCGGTTTGAGAAAAGCAAGTGTGGGATACTAATAGAAGTAGTATAACTAATTTGCAGTTCACTTTTTTCTTTTTATTAGACATAACTCGGATATTTATCTGATTTTCTTTCGCGGCTAAATAGTCATTATTCCTTATGGTTCTTAGAAAAATCCTGTGTTTATAGACATTCAAAAATGAAACTCAACGCTTCTTTCGGTCGCTTTTTATCTCATTTTATGATTGTCCACAGCATTTGTCTAAGAAGGTTCCTTATTTCTAAGCCTGATGAAGTGTCCTTTCGGAATCTTTCAGTGGATGCGCAGGTAATACTTTTCCACTTGCTTCACCAAAACCAATTCTAATTCCATTTTTTTCACAATAGCCTTTCATAATTACCGTGTCGCCATCCATTATAAATTTTCGCTCTCCGCCATCCGGCATCGGCATAGGTTTCGTTCCTTTCCAACTAATTTCTAACATTGATCCATAGGAATCTGGTGTTGGTCCACTAATCGTTCCGGAAGCATAAAAATCTCCAACGTTGATGTTACATCCATTGACGGTATGGTGGGTCAACTGTTGCACCATGTTCCAATACATGTATTTAAAATTGGATCTACTCACGACTTTTCCTTTTCCATTTTCTGGTTGAATTTTCACTTCCAAGTGGATGTCATAATTTTTATCCCCTTCGTATTCCAAATAAGGCAACACCTTAGGATCTTGTACCGGTCCCGCCACTCGGAATGGTTCAAGCGCATCTAAAGTAATGACCCATGGGGATACGGTCGATGCAAAACTTTTTCCTAAAAATGGTCCTAAAGGAACGTACTCCCATTTTTGAATATCTCTTGCTGACCAATCATTGAACAACAACATTCCGAAAATATAATCTTCGGCTTCGGCTGTTGAAATATTCTGTCCTAGCTCTGTTGATTGACCAACGACGAATCCCATTTCTAACTCAAAATCCAATAATCTACAAGGACCAAAAATAGGCTGAGTCGAATCATTGGGTATTTGTTGTCCTTTCGGTCTTCGAATCGGTGTCCCAGAAATAATAATGGAAGAAGCGCGACCATGATAACCGATTGGAATATGTTTCCAATTAGGTAACAAAGCATTTTCTGGATCACGAAACATGGTACCAACATTGGTTGCATGTTCCATACTAGAATAAAAATCAGTATAGTCCGTGACCTTCATTGGCAACAATAATTCTACTGTTTCCATTTCATGGAATAAGTGTTCTGCCATTTCTCGGCTATTCCATCGAGTGACATTGGCATCCAACAATTCTGATATTCGATCTCGAAGTGCTCGACATTTTGCTTTACCTAAAGCCATCATGTCATTGATATATAGATTGCTAAATACCGCGTTAGGAATAGCCAAATCTGTGAAGAATCCCAACTCATTTGCTTTTTGCAAATCCATCACTTTCGTCCCAATTGCAGTACAAACACGAGGTGCTAATGCTGTTGTTTTAAAAATACCAAAAGGTAAATTCTGAATTGGAAAATCACTTTCGACAGGTACTTCTATCCAAGATTTCAAAGATGGATTGTTTGCTTTAATCATAACAGTTGAATTTTACATTATTGACGAATGCCTAAATAAATCATCACAAATGTCTTAGTCTTTTATCGATATTTTGATTAATTCACTAAATAGACCGCATTACAAAACAAGAATTTTCCTTGCTCCCAAAAGCCTCGAAATAAAGGATTGTCAACCATATAAATAATATTACCAGCCTTTATTTCTTGTACGCCAAAGATGGTAGTTTCTTTCATTTTCTTTTTAATATCTGATCCTACAAAACCAATAGAATAGGCTTGTTCATCAATATAACCAACGTTCCAACCATCTTGTAAATATGAATATCTAGTCTTTGTTGTTTTCAAAGAAAAATAATGATTCGGAAATCCATAACCGAGCGGATGAGTATTATCAAACCTTAGTTTATAAATCGCTCCTGGCATCGCACTACTGATCGAACTTCTTTCATCGTCAGCATATACTTTCAAAGGTGCTTTTAATTTGGTATTCCCTGTATCTACTTTTTCCACTCCTACACCAAAATCTTTTTTGTTTTTAAAAATCTTTATCGCATTTCCCATTGCGATCAACTTATTACCTTTTCCAATCCATTTTCTTATTTGATGAAAAGTCGTTAATTCCATATCATCATAACGGCCATCAGGCATGACCAATAGATTGTAGTCACCCAGATTAATATTGGATAAAGCATCCATTTTCACGATGGTGACTTCTTGCTCTAGTACTTGATCAAAGAAATACCAAACCTGTCCGAAGGCGTTAACGGAGGTTTCTTCGCCCGTCAATAATAATATTTTAGGTTGTTTTAATAATTTCATTTTTGCAGATCCTAAGTCTGCTCCACTCGTTGCATAACCTCCCTGCTGTCCAAAAATATCTTTCTTCCAACTTTTAGCAGTTATTCGAACTATTTTGTCAAAATCATTTCCTAACTTTCTATTGTCTCCTTGATTGATGACTAGAGTACCTACTCCATAAAATTGTCCTTCTTTTTCAAAAGCTTCAGATGCCACTCTCACTTGAACATTTTGCTCTAGCAATGACTTTAAAAACCGCGCATCACTCACTCCCTCCCATTTTGCCAAGTAGGAATAGCTTTTTAATTCCTTTATCTTTTTTGCTTGATATTTTTTAAATTGAAATCTTTGATTGTGACTAACTTTTTCTTTGAGGGCATATGCATCCAAACCATAGGCATAAGGTAAAGCCCAAGCCGTAATATCATAAGTCAACGAATCTACTAGGTAGGGTTCAGGTTCAAAAAGTACTTGAGTTAGCACCGATTTAGGTTGATATGCATTGATGATTAAATCTCCTTCCTCAATCTTTACAGAAGTATTTTGACCACTGATATAATGAAAACCTTCTAAGGTTTGATTCCCTTTTTTAGCTTGCCCATATTGAATTTGATGTTGATCCAATAAAGGAAGAAGTTCTTTTATTTTGGCTATTTGACCTTTAGCTTTTATCACAAAACTTTTATACTCTCCTACTGGTTGTTTCGCGGTAGATTCAAAATATTTAGCAAACTCATCGACCAGTTGGTTCGCATTTTTAGAACTGACTTCGATGGTTGACAATGCCGTAGTCTTATGATGTTCAATTCGATCCATCAAGGTCAAAGTATCTCCATTTTCCAAAAGGATAGCTCGCCCTGCATCGCCATGTCCAGCTTGTTCATAAGTCATCCCAATCGCTCCGTTAAAGGTTGGATAAGTATCACCGTAACTTGGATAGAACAAATCAAAAATTTCTTTGGTAAAATACAACCAGCCTTGTTGATCAAAATGTTGCGCATTATTTTTGCCAATATCTTGTTGAAAATCTCCTTGCCAATCAGTGATATATTCATGATAGGGTTGTGCTGCTGGAGCAAAATAATATGGCTCATTTTCCCCTTGTTCATGATAATCTACGTGAATATGCGGCATCCATTCTTGATAAATTTTCAATCGTTGTTGTGTCTCTACTTGTGTTTGCCAAGCCCAATCTCGATTGAGGTCGAAAAGATAATGATTCACTCGGCCACCTGGCCAAGGCTCCTCATGTTCCATAGAATTTGGATCTGGATTAGCCATTTTATTTCCTACTTGCCAATTCCAGTGAGAATAACGAGAATAGCCATCAGGGTTGAGACAAGGATCGATAATCACAATCGTATTTTTCAACCATTCTTGTATTTTTTTATTTTTGGTATCCACCAAATCATAAAGTGTTGGCATGGCACTTTCTGAAGCGCCTGCTTCATTGCCATGCACATTGTAACTCAACCATACAATAGCTTGCTTTTCTGAATGATCAGGTGTTCCTTCAATTAGGCCTGTACGTTTTAGATTATTTAATCGAATCGATTCAATCCGTTCTATATTTTCAGGAGAGGATATAATGGCATAAACTAGTGGACGCATTTCATTGGTTCGTCCATATTCTTTCAAGATCACTTGTGGACTATTCTTAGCAACCTGCTGAAAATAATCGACTAATAAATGATGAGGCGTGAAATGTGAACCTAATTTAAAAGGTAGGAATTCATTTGGAGAAGGAACTTTTTTTTGTGCGCCAACAGAAAAGACTAAAAAAATTAAGAAGGCACAAGTAAGGATTTTTTTTAAAATAATATCAGTTTTAAATCTTTGCATGTATCAGTGGTTCATGTATGTTAATGAATCAGTTCTGGGTGATTGATTGAAAGAATTAAAACAAAGTAGACTATACTGCTCCAAACTAAATCGAGAAATTGACTTAGTTTGGAGTTAAATTACGTTCATTCTTTTCTTTAATAAACCGCCTCGGCAATTCTCCGAATAGTATCGGTATCTCCCATTGTATAATAATGTAAGCAAGGAACTCCTTTGGCTTTTAATTCTTTAGATTGTTGAATGCACCATTCAATTCCGACCTCTTTAATCGCCTCTTTATCTTTTGCTTTGAGGGCTGCATTGACCAAATCATCTGGCAAGGTAATAAAGAACAATCTTGGTAAGGCATTCAATTGATATCCCTTTGTTATCGGTTTCAGTCCTGGTACAATTGGCACATTGATCCCGGCAGCCCGGCATGCGTCCACATAATCAAAGTATCGTTGATTATCAAAAAACATTTGTGTAACAATATAATTACCTCCAGCCTCAATTTTATCCTTAGTCACTTTTAAATCGGCAGCTAAACTAGGTGCTTCGATATGTTTTTCCGGGTAACCGGCAACTCCAATACAAAAATCTGTCTTTTCTCCATTCTCAATATTAGCATCCAGATATTTACCAGTATTCATATCCCCCACTTGTTTGACCAAGTCTAGTGCATATTTATTTCCATCTGGTTCTGGAATAAATTTTCCATCAAATTTTCTAGCATCACCTCTTATTGCTAAAATGTTATCGATATTCAAAAAATTCAAATCGATCAAAACATTCTCAGTGTCTTCTTTAGTAAATCCACCACAGATTAAATGTGGGACTGCATCTACTCCATACCGATGCATGATAGAGGCACAAATCCCTACGGTTCCTGGTCGTTTTCGAATAGCAATTTTTTCATAATAACCGCTGGGTCGCTTATTATAAATGAACTCTTCCCGATGGTAGGTTACATCTATAAATGGTGGTTTAAATTCCATCAATGGATCTAATACATCAAAGATCGCTTTCATCCCTCCTCCTTTTAATGGCGGAAGCACTTCAAATGAGATCAATGTTTGATCTTTCGCTTTTTCAAAATACTCAGTTACTTTCATAACAACTCTTATCTATTAGATTCTGTTAAAAGAAATATTATTTGATTTACACTTGATTTGATTTAAGGCTGCACAAAACTACAAAATCTATAGACAAAACAATAGTATTCATCGAAGAGCGTCTGTAAAGATTAAGTCAAAAAATAGCTACCTTTTATTTAAAAAATTAAGCTCCTTGGCTAAAATTCACCAAGGAGCTTAACTATTTGAAAACCAGCATCTAACTGTTATAAACTAATATGAAATTATTTTATCGTGGATTAATCAATCATTAAGAATTATCTCTTCTCGTCCTCTTTCTTCTTGAAATCTCCAGCTTTCCAAGCATCAAAGAATTTTTTCCAAGCAATTGGATTGAATATATTCATTGGAGGAGTCTGACCAATATAATAATTGGTTTTAGCTTGTTCTCTAAGATAAAAGCTAGCATTTTCCTTTCCATCATAAGGTAATGTCTTGGCTAAAGTCTCCATTGCTTCTTCGGCTAAATTTTCAATAGCTCGCTCTTGTAAATCTTTACTTACATCCATCGCCAAAAATTCTAACTTAAAGTGATCTCTATCTGGCCAAGGAAAAACTACCGTTTCCGGTAAATTAAAAGTATCCTGGGTCATTAACTGAACTAGGGAATATCGATTATCTTCTAAGTCTTTTGGCAAAGTGAACTCTGCGGTTTGGTACCCAATTGTTGAAAAAAGAATCGTATCTCCTTTTTCCATGACAATGGAGAAAAATCCACTAAAATCAGAGTAGGTTCCCCGCGCTTTACCTTTGACTGCAATATTCGCATAAGGAATAGGATATAAATTTTCATTACTCCCATCGAGTACCATCCCCGTGAATTGTACTAAATGGGTGGAATCAGAATTGGTTTGAGCTTTTAAACCAAAATTGAAAAGGATTAAAACAAGCAGAGTAAAAGTAGAATATTGTAGTTTCATATTTTTCAAAAATAAGGATTCATTCAGTGAAGATATTCATATTGAAGTCGTATAAAACTACTTCGCTGATAAAGTTAACTTTTTACAAAAATCTAACGCAAGGATTCTTTCCTTTTCTATCTGGAGAAGACGTTCTTAACATAGTTTTAACAAAATAAAGCACTTAATTAAAACTATTCCTGATTTTCCAAAGGTAAAATAGCTAAGGATCATGAAAACAATAATTGGAACATCATCGGATATTTTAGCATTAGCAGTATAAAAAACCTTCTTAAACAAATCCTGTTTGTACGAATGTATCGACAATCATAAAATGAGATAAAAAAGCGACCAAAGGAAGCGTTGAATTTCATTTTCGAATATCTACAAACACCCGATTTGGCTAAGAAAAAAAATTGAAAGCCTGTTTTTAAGACTTTCAATTTTTGATACCATATGATTGGAAATAATTAAGTAATTATAAACTACTTAATGCCTACGGATATTTTTAATACGTCTTTCATTTTATCTACGTAGTGAACTTTGAGGCCTTGGATATATTCGGGTTTAATTTCTTCCATGTGTTTTTTATTTTCTTTACACATGATGATTTCTTTAATCCCCGCACGTTTGGCAGCTAGGATTTTTTCTTTGATCCCTCCTACTGGTAATACTTTTCCTCTTAAAGTTATTTCACCAGTCATCGCCGTAAAAGCACGAACTGGACTGTCTTTAAAAACAGAAGCCAAAGCCGTTAGCATGGTTATTCCAGCTGATGGACCGTCTTTAGGAATGGCTCCTTCAGGAACATGAATATGGATATCATTTTCTTCAAAACGTTTTGGATCGATTCCAAATGATTCTGCATTTGCTTTTAAATAACTCAAAGCAGTAGTGGCAGATTCCTTCATTACATCACCTAGATTTCCAGTCAGAATTAGTTTACCTTTCCCTTTGCTTAGACTAGCTTCAATAAATAAAATATCTCCTCCTACTCGTGTCCAAGCTAAACCAACAGCAACCCCAGGCACATAATTTTCTTGGTATAAATCGTTAGAAAATTTAGGTGGGCCTAAAATTTCTTTTAACTGGCTAGATCTAATTGTCTGAGATTTGACTTCCTCCATCGCAATTTTTTTTGCGACATGTCTCATTGTGGAAGCAATTTGACGATTCAATCCCCGTACTCCTGACTCCCGAGTATATTCTTGAGCAATTTTCTTTAATACCTCATCGGAGATTTTAACTTGAGGAGTTTGTAATCCATGTTCTTCTCTTTGTTTGGGAATCAAATGTTTTTGAGCGATTTCAACTTTCTCTTCAAGAGAATATCCACTGATATCGATGATCTCCATTCGATCAAGCAATGCCGGTTGGATGGTACTTAATGAATTAGCTGTCGCAATAAACAAGACCTTTGACAAATCATATTCTAACTCTAGATAATTGTCATGAAAGGTCGCGTTTTGCTCCGGATCCAACACCTCCAATAAAGCAGAAGAAGGATCACCTCTATGATCTTTTCCAACCTTGTCAATTTCATCTAAGATAAAAACAGGGTTAGAAGATTTGGCTTTTCGAATCGACTGAATGATTCGTCCTGGCATTGCACCAATATATGTTTTTCGATGTCCACGAACTTCTGATTCATCATGCAATCCCCCCAAAGACATCCGAATAAATTTTCGTTTTAACGCTTTTGCAATAGATTTCCCCAAAGAGGTTTTTCCAACTCCGGGAGGACCTAACAGACAAATAATTGGCGCTTTCATATCGCCTTTCAATTTAAGCACTGCCAGATGCTCAATGATTCGTTCTTTAACTTTCTCTAATCCCGAATGATCTTTATCCAATACTTGCTTAACTTTCTTTAGATTGAAATTGTCTTTAGTATATTCATTCCAAGGCAAGTCCAATAATAGATCAAGATGATTTAACATGACCGAATATTCGGCAGCCATTGGATTGACTCTTCGTACTTTACTGATTCCTTTTGTAAAAGCCTCTCCTACTTCTTTCGACCATTTCTTTTTCTTTGACTTTTGAATCAACTCTTTGATTTCCTCCTCTTGAGGATTCTGGCCTAGTTCTTCCTGTATCGTTTTGAGTTGCTGATTTAAGAAATAATCTCTTTGTTGCTTTTCAATATCTCCTCTTACTTTAGATTCAATTTGATCTTTTAGTTCTAGTAATTGAAGTTCATTATCCATGTGCTCCAAGACGATCTGTGCACGCTCTTTGAGTTCATCAATTTCTAAAATATCTTGTTTAGAGGTGACTTTTACTCCAAGGTTGGATGCGATAAAATTTAACAGGAATGCGTCTTTATGTATATTGCGAAGCATGACATTTGCTTCGGATGGAATATTTGGAGACAACTCAATGATTTGTTTGGCCAAATCTTTAATTGAAGCCATAAGTGCATCGAATTCCAATCCCTTTTCAGGAACAATTGTTTTCCGAATTTCGATTTTCGCTTTTAGAAATGGTTCTTCTTTTACCATTTCCGAAAGTTCAAATCGCTCTCGTCCTTGAAGAATAGCAGTTGCTGTTCCATCAGGCATTTTCAATAGCTTAATAATTCTAGCTATCGTTCCTACCTCAAACAAGTCTTCTTTTCGAGGATTTTCTGTTTTCGTCTCTCTTTGTGATAATACAGCAATGATTCGATCAGAATTATAGGCTTCATGAATCGCCTTGATTGATTTATCCCGACCAACGGTAATAGGAATAATGATTCCAGGGAATAAAACTGTATTTTTAAGAGCCAACAAAGGAAGTATATCAGAATATTCCTCAGTTGGCTTTGTCTCATCGTCTTCGTCGATAGAAAATAAAGGCATAAATTCTGTATCTTCTTCTATTCCTTTTGGGAACATAAAATCTTCAAACATAATTCGTAATAGTTATATGATTTTATATTTCTTCTTGCTAAACGGTTTTCTCTAAAAAAATATAAAATCTATTGAAGTGGTTTTATCAAGTTCTTCTAAATCTTGGTCAATATCCAGTTGACTATTAGATTGCCATCAATTTTTTCCAAATTGAAAACAATGTCATGATGTCAGTAATTTTCCAATGTTTTGAGATTGCCTAAAGGTCAATTACTGTGCCATCGAAAAGTTCTTGAATTAAAACGTTTTTTTTGTCATTCTTGTCGCAAATTAAATTAAAATCATTCAATTTCAAAGACTAAAATAGACAAAACGGCAGATACAAACAGTTGGCTAAATTCAAACTATTTATATCGATATTAGTAAAAAATATTGAATAAGAGTGGAAAAGTAATATGAGTCACCTTCTATTAGATTATCTAAATAAGTGAATTTAAACGGTTATTGATATCATCAAAACAAGTTAAAAATGGTGAATTATACACGACACAGAATAAAATCATCATTTCAAAAACTACATTTATCTCTTTATCGGTATATCCATTTACTAAGTTCAGAGCTTATTCAGATTTAATTTGCAGCCAAATGGAAATTTAACCATGCTCTAAGCTACCGTTTCAGGCTCTTCAGTTTGAACAGCTTCTTCTTCCAAATTTTCCAGTTCAGTCTCATCTAATTCTTCTACTTCCACCTTCAAGTTTTCGATGATAAACTCTTGTCGAGCTGGTGTATTTTTTCCCATGTAATAAGCCAAAACATGTTCAATATTTGTTTCTGAATCAAGTAAAACTGGATCAAGGCGAATATTCTCACCAATAAAATCACCAAATTCATCAGGGGAGATCTCTCCTAAACCTTTGAATCGAGTAATTTCAGGTTTTCCTCGAAGCTTTTTGATGGCAGCTTGTTTTTCGCTTTCGCTATAACAGTAAAACGTTTGTTTCTTATCTCGAACTCTAAATAAAGGTGTTTCTAAAATATAAAGATGCCCATTCCGAACCAAATCAGGGAAAAATTGCAAAAAGAAGGTAAGCAATAATAGACGAATATGCATTCCGTCAACATCGGCATCCGTGGCGATGACCACTTGATTGTATCGTAAATCGTCTAAGGTATCTTCGATGTTTAAAGCATGTTGTAACAGGTTGAATTCTTCATTTTCATAAACCACTTTTTTGGTTAAACCAAAACAATTTAGTGGTTTACCTCTAAGACTAAAAACTGCTTGAGATTGTACATCTCTCGCCTTGGTTATCGACCCACTTGCAGAGTCTCCCTCGGTAATAAATACGGTAGATCTATTTTTGGCTTCTTCTGTAGTTTTTTTCGCCTTATCATTAAAATGAATCCGACAATCACGTAATTTCTTATTGTGTAGATTGGCTTTTTTTGCTCTTTGATTAGCCAATTTTTTAATCCCTGCAATTTCCTTTCGCTCTCGTTCTGATTGAATGATTCGCCTTTCCATTGCTTCCGCAACTTCCTTATTGGTATGTAAAAATGCATCCAATTTTTTCGAAAGAAAATCATTCATAAACTTTCTCATGGTTACTCCCTCAGGTGCTACGGTTAGAGAACCTAACTTTGTTTTCGTTTGAGATTCAAAAACAGGTTCTTCTACTCGTACGCTGATAGCCGCAACAATAGAAGTTCGAATATCTTTAGCGTCGTAACTTTTCTTTTTAGACGTTTTAAAGAATCCTTGAATGGTGCTTGCAACAGATTCTTTAAATGCAGATAAGTGTGTTCCACCTTGAGTGGTATTCTGACCATTGACAAAAGAATGGTATTGTTCTCCGTATTGTTGGCCATGTGACATCGCCAATTCTATATCCTCTCCTTTCAAATGAATAATAGGATACCGAAGTTGTTCCGCTCCGGTTCTTCTTTCTAATAAATCTAATAAGCCGTTTTTAGAATAAAGGGTTTTACCATTGAAATGGATACGGAGTCCAGCGTTTAGATAAGCATAATTCCAAAGTTGGTTTTCAATAAATTCTTTTCTGAAACGATATTTTTTGAAAACTGAACTATCTGGCTGAAAAACGATAATGGTTCCATTTTCCTCTGTTGTTTTGGCCATGTTTTTATTATTGACCAAAACACCTCTTTCAAATTCTGCTACCTTCGTTTTCTTTTCTCGAATAGATTGTACTTTAAAATAATCAGATAAAGCATTGACGGCTTTTGTTCCGACTCCATTTAGACCAACTGATTTTTTAAAAGCTTTAGAATCGTATTTACCTCCGGTATTGATTTTAGAAACGCAATCAATCACTTTTCCCAATGGAATTCCACGACCATAATCTCTGACGGTCACCGCTCCTTCATCCACACTTACTTCTACTCGTTTTCCATGGCCCATGACAAACTCATCAATAGAGTTATCAAATACTTCTTTGATTAAAATATAGATCCCGTCATCTGGTGCGGAACCATCTCCAAGTTTCCCAATATACATGCCAGGACGCAAACGGATGTGTTCGCGCCAATCGAGTGAACGGATATTATCTTCTGTATAGGTAACCTTCGCCATTTTTATTTGTGTTTAAACTAGTGTTATAGTGTCCCGACCTTCGATTGTCCTTCAGCCAGATCTTCAATTATAGTGTTATTGTTCTTGGTAATTAGTTTGTAAAACTATGTTTTATAAATTGGTTAATTCCAACAGACAAGTGACATCTTATTGATTAGATAAGATGTCACTTGTCTTTATTGAGGAATACCTATCAGTAAAAGAATGAAGTAATCCCTCTTTTTTTAAAAGCTGTAGTGTTCTACAAAAATAAATATATCTGACTAAAACGACAATTTGAGCTTAGTTAAATTCACTTTTTTCTGTGGAATCGATCAAATATTTCATGGTTCTTCAACAAATCCTGGATCTATAGACATTCAAAATTGAAATTCTTTGGATAGCTATCTGAATCCTCTGGTCAATTTTCCATCTCACCTCATCTTGACTTTACTACTTTTATTAGTGTTAGAAAATGTTAAAAACTACAAGCATCAAAAAAACACCACAACATAGCAGGGCGAAAATTCATATTTTTGAAATATAATTTAATTTTTAATGAGCTATTCTTA
>CAYTVR010000015.1:0-56196 GCA_964441245.1 uncultured Saprospiraceae bacterium
AATTGTAACAAAGATGAGGAATTATTTTTTCTATAATCAAGGCGAAAAACGCAGGAGATGCAGGGCATCAGCGAGTATTTTCAACGAAGAGTAAAGGAAAAATAAACCTCAAACTGTTATAAGTTATTGTTTTCATGTTCCTAAGTGTTAAAGTGCTCATCTATGTTAGCATTCGGAGGTTATGGTATTCATCCCTTCAAGTTCCTTAGTATGTGAATCTCCTAACATCTGAACACCATAACACAACAACACTAAAAAAGAGAAAAGGACGTCCTTCTTCAAGGTACGCCCCTTTCCTGTCGTCGAAAAACTATCTTGGGTTGGTTCTTTGTGTTAGTGTATTATCGTCTTGTGGTGCTTTAGCCATTTGTGATGTAAAACTCATGAAGGATTAGAAAACGTTAACCTCCTAACACCAAGAAACTATAACACTAGAATCATTTCAACCTGAATTTTACCGGGAGGTGATATTTTACTCTTACTGGTTTCCCTCTTTGTTTTCCTGGAGTCCATTGGGGCATTTTTTTCGCAACTCTAACCGATTCTGCGCTGCAGCCAGCACCAAGACTTTTAACGACTTTGACATCTTCAATCTCTCCTTCTTTGCCAACGATAAAACTCAAGACAACCGTTCCTTCCACTCCTGCTTCTCTAGCTAATGCGGGATACTTGATATTATTTCCTAAGTAATTCAATAATTTATTGACAGCACATGCTTCTTTTTCAGCACGACTTGTACCTACTATTTCGCAACCAGGAAAACGAGGCATTTCTTCCACTGATACAAAAGGAAGATCTTTTACAGGTTCTTTCTCGACAGGAACTGGAGGAACAGGTATAGATTTCACTGGTTCGATAATGGGAATTGGAAGATCTACAGTTGGTTCAACTGGTTCCATAATCATTGGTTCTACCTTTGCGGGAATGGGATCGATGACAAACTCTGGTTCATCAACGATGATTTCATTTGTCACTTTTAAAACGGGTGGCGGCGGAATGGCCTTTGGTTTAGGTGTTGCCGTTCGGATGACAGGGATTTCCACATCATCTTCAATAAGCATGATTGGAGCTTCTTCTGGTGTGGCATAGCTGGTCCAGTTAAAAGCAAAAATCGTCATGGTTAATGCGGTGATAAAACCTATGTTTAAATGTATGGAACGGTTTTTATTAAGTCTTGATATATCTGGTCTATCCATGATGGTCTGATTTGATGATCGGAGCATCAGGCATGGGGATTCCTGATCCAACAATCGGGATTAAATATTTCCTTGACTATAATTTTTTTTTACAAAAAAACTATAGTCAAGTGATCGTAAATTTGTTCTTGTTTTTCGACAGATATTCAGATGCGCAACTGAACTTAAGGAATGAGTTGATCATAAGTTTGCATTCCTAACGTGCTTGTTTGGTTATATAGATGACCTTTATTTTAAAAATGGTGTAAAGGATGGTATCTTTTTTATAAAAAAGGTAAATTTGCAAGCCAAAGCTAAATAAATGGAGTCTTTAGGTAGTGTCCAGAATTAAGTGAACCTAAAATTTAAAATATTGATTACATTTTCCAGGTTTAAGTTGAGTAATGGTTTGAGAGTCATTGTACATCAAGACGATAGTACACCAATGGCTGCGGTGAACGTATTATATAATGTCGGTGCTCGAGACGAGTCGCCACAAAAAACAGGTTTTGCACATTTGTTTGAACATTTGATGTTTAGCGGTTCTGCTAACGTACCAGATTTTGATGAGCCGATCCAAAAGGCTGGTGGAGAAAACAATGCTTTCACCAATAATGATGTCACTAATTTTTATAATACCGTTCCTGTTGAAAATCTAGAAACCATCTTTTGGTTGGAGTCTGATCGGATGCATAGTTTGAATATCAATCAGCGAAGTTTAGAGGTGCAGCAAAAAGTGGTGGTCGAAGAATTTAAGGAAACTTGCCTCAATCAACCTTATGGAGATGCTTGGCATCATTTATCAGGACTGGCCTATAAAGTACATCCTTATCGTTGGCCTACGATCGGAATTGTTCCTAAGCATGTTGCAGATGCAACGCTAGAAGATGTAACAGAATTTTACAATAAATTTTATCGCCCTAATAATGCTATTCTTGTCGTAGCTGGAAATGTAACTGTTGACCAAATTAAGTCCTTGGCGGAAAAATGGTTTGGAGATATCCCCGCAGGCAATACGCCTCCTCGTCAACTCCCAGTAGAACCTCCACAGCAACAAAGGCAAGAAAAACTAGCCAATTCTGTTGTCCCTATGGATGCGCTATATTTAGGATTTCACAGTCCGGGTCGCTTACAAGATGATTATTATGTAGCCGATATACTTTCCGATATTTTATGCAATGGTAATTCTAGTCGTCTTCATTTGCGTTTACATAAAGAAGAAAGATTTTTCAATCAAATCGATGCATTCGTTACAGGCAATATAGATCCAGGTTTATTAGTGATTCAAGGAAGACCAGCAGAAGGAGTCCATCTAAAAACTGCGGAAGCTGCTGTTTGGAAAGAATTAGAATTATTAAAAAATGAAAAGGTCGCAGAATCTGAACTACAAAAATATAAAAATAAAGTAGAGAGCGCCCTCACTTTTTCTGAAACCAATATTTTAAATAAAGCCATCAATCTAGCCTACTTTGAGTTGGTCGGTGATGCCAATATCATTAACACGGAAGTGGATCAATACCAAAAAATTACGATAGAGGATATCCAAAGGGTCGCTCGTCAAATTTTTACACAACAAAACTGTTCTGGTTTATTTTACAAAATGAAGGCCAAAGAAGAACCTGTTTAGTCATCACCAAAAAATGAAGGTAGAAGAAGCTTATAACTCCTGGTCTGCTCAATATGACACCAACGAAAATAAGACAAGAGATTTAGATGAAAAATCAACGATCGAAACTTTGAGTCGATACGATTTTGAAAATGTTTTAGAGTTGGGATGTGGAACGGGGAAAAATACAGTATGGTTGTTACAAAAAGCAAACAATGTCATAGGTTTAGATTTTTCACAAGAGATGTTGAATTTAGCGAAAGCTAAAATAAACGATAATAAAGTCCAATTCAAAAAAGTAGATTTAACACAAAAATGGGACATCCAACCTGAATCTATCGATCTAGTCACCTCTAGTCTTACCTTGGAACACATTGAAAATTTAGGCCCTATTTTTAAAAAAGCTTATCAAACTTTAAAAAAAGGTGGATTATTTTTCATTAGCGAATACCATCCATTCAAGCAATACTCCGGTAAACAAGCCCAATTTGAAACGAAAGAAGGCACACAAAAAGTCGAGGCTTATGTCCATCACCTTTCCGAATACATTGCTGAAGCAGCAAAAAATCATTTTACACTAATCGAAATAAAAGAATGGTTTGATCAATTATCAGAGAATGAAATTCCGAGATTAATTTCTTTTGTTTTTAAAAAATAAGTTTCTCCCTTCTCATAAAATTTAGTCTTCCAAAGGCCGTCAGAAAAAAGTCCTTACCAAATAAATTTGGCGAACCATTAAAAATCAATTCGATTGCGTAATCGAAATGGACTGGCTCTATTGAGGTCCAAATTAAAGGTTACTCTCGTCCAAAAATCACCACGTTGTTTGTATAATTCTTTTAGCTTACTAGAATTGACAATGGGGAAATAAACACCAAACATCCCATCAAAAAAATCAAGCATCAAGCCACCGCTATACCAAATCCGATCACTAGCCCCTCTTGGTTCACCGGTAATGGTCGTACCTCGATTAAAAATACTATCATCAAAATATCCCAGATCAAAATAAGGTTTAAGTGGCAGACTAAATGGTAAATCTTGTGGAAGGTCTCCTTTGATATTCAAGGCTATTAAAAAGTTATTGGCTTGTCCTTGCCCTGCGGCAAAATTACCAATGGCATTTTTAAAACCACCATCTTCTAAAGTAATTTGTTGCGATAGAATTCCTGTACTTGCTTGTCGATCAAAATACAATTCATCGTAATTGTAATCATACAGACCTTGCTGGGTCATACTAAATCGTCCACGTGAAAAACTATCTCCGATTAGTTCTAGATTTCTTCGAGAATTCGATAAAAAGTATCCTCCAAAAATTCTAAAATCTACACTTCTATTACTAGCATAAGTATAACTGGATTTCCATTCCATTGATAATTTTAAATAATTTTCTCGCTCTCGTGGTCCATCATAATCATGTTTTTCTAAAGCTATTTTCAAACTATAAGGATTCAAGACTCTACGATTTTTAACTAAAAAACTCAATTCATGCATGATCGATTTATCGGTAAACGGGGTAAAGGTTCGTTCACCTGCGGAGTCAATCATGGTACTGCCATCATCTTGGTGCAAAACAATCGTTCTAAATTTTATTTGCCGTTCCAGTTTACTATTCGCTGGCGTTTTTAATTGCACAGTGATAGAAGGTACAAATCTTCGATATTGATAATGAACATCTTCTGGTTTGTTATATAAAAAATTAAACCGCTTATACGATCCGCCTAAGGTGATCTGTTGAATCAAATTTGAAGAAGGGTAAAAATGATAATCCACATTCGCCAAACCTACAACATCTTTAGTGTTAAAAGAAAACATCGGCGCCAAACTAAATTCTAAAGGTCGTTCCGGCACTGTAATGTTATACAAACCTAAACCAAGCATGGTCTTATCATAATTATTCCAACCTAACAGAGGCGCCCAATATAAAGTTGTTCGTTTTGGATTTTCAACTCCCGTTAAAAACTTAAAACGAAAAGGTTCTATTTTTTTCAATCCGCCACTTGTTTTGATATTGTTATTTCTTCGATCTACATCTAAGGTAACGGCTTCCGCATCCAGGACCATTAGATCATAATCTCCATTCGGGAAAGTGATTTTTTGTTCTTTTTCAAAACCTTCGTACCATTTTGTAGTGACAACTTTTCCATCTTTCATTCCTGATATAGGAAAAGGAGCTTTGAGTTTTCCTTTGTTTTTAATTTTCAATTGATATGATTCTCCCTCGCTTATACTTTTGATTGCATAATCCATTTTTTTATTCGAATAGGTCAATCCATCAAATAGCCAAGTCAAATCTTTGCCACTTTCTGCTTCTAATATTTTTCTAAAATCAGATGGCTGTGGATGCTTAAATTTCCAGGTATCATAATAAGCATGCATGGCTCGATCAAAGTTTTCTTTCCCGATATAATGTTCCAACATTTTCAAATTACGTGCTGGTTTTTCATAAGCTCCTAACCAATAATTGATTCTAGAAAATTCCTTACTATGCGTTTCTGGAGCTTGATCTTTGTTACGAGTGGCTTGAAATAAATAAGCCAATTGCGACTCTGATACATCCGAATCATTTAAGAAAAAATCTGGCAAAAATATATTAGATGTTGTCTCATAATATTTATTCATGTATCTTTTTTCATAAAAAGTATTGAGTCCTTCGTCCATCCAAGGATGGCTTCGTTCATTACTTGCAAGTATCCCGTAAAACCAATTGTGCCCAACTTCATGAGTAATCACTTCGTCTAAATCTTGCGCCATTCCAGAAAGGCCAATAACGGTAATCATAGGATACTCCATACCTCCACCAGCACTCAATGCACTCTGTACCGCTGTCGCTTGTGGATATGGATAATGACCAACTTCATCTGAATAATATTTAATCGATCGATTCAAATATTCCGCTCCTCTTTTCCAAATATTAGCTTCTTCATTGGTAAAGAAAGCCCAAGTATCAATGATCCGTTTATCCGAGAGGGTCACCTCACTTTTTTGAACATAAAACCGTTTATCTGCAAACCAAGCAAAGTCATGAACTTTTTCAGCTTTATATCGAATGGTTTTAGATTGTGTACTAGAAACAGGAAAAGCATTTTGAATCAAACGAGTGCTATCCTCCATATTCAAATCCGCTAACTGTCGAGTAGATCTTTCGATTTGCTCTTGTAAAAATTGAATTTCGCTTTCGGTTTGTAAAACTCCAGTAGCACCGACTAAATAATTTTCCGGCAAGGTAATACTCACATCAAAATTGCCAAATTCAGAATAGAATTCTCCCATGTCCAAATAAGGCATTGGGTGCCAACCATCTTTATCATATACGGCTGGTTTGGGATACCACTGAGTCATTTGATAAGATTGATCAACATGACCAAGGCGAGAAAAAGATTCAGGAATTTTCACAGTAAAGGGGGTTTGGATGACAATCCGTTCTCCACTTTTGAGCGGTTTTCCTAAAGTCAAAATCCCCATGTCGGGATGTTTTTTATCTGCTTCAAAACTCACGCTCTGACCTTCCACTGAAAAGTTCAAATCAATGATTTTTCCAAATGTAGATTTGTCAGCAAAATAGAATCGGCTACTCCCAGTTCTCAATTCTTGTTTCGCGTAAGCGGTTTTCCGGTTTTTATAAGCATTAGGCCAAAGATGAAAATGAATGATCGACAAATCATCTGGTGATCGATTAATATATTCAATCGAGATATCACCTTTTAGCTGATGCAACTCATCGTCTAGAGTAACTTCGATGGTATAATTAACTTCTTGTTGAAAATAATCTGCTTGCGCAAAAACAGTAAAAGGATAACTTAAGCAAAGGATTAAAAGTAATTTATTCATGATCAAGAGGGTCTTAACAATTAGAAACAAATCAAATTACAGAATTTTGACATTTTTCGTAAAGGTAATAGAAACAAAACTCCTTAGGAACATGAAAATAATAACTTATAATAGTTTGAGTTTTCTTTTTCCTTTACTCAGCGTTAAAAAGTCTCGCCGATGCCCTGCATCGTCTATGTTTTTTGCCTTGATTAAAGAAAAAACAAATTCTCACCTTTATTACAACTTATTAATCGCATATTCCTTACTAATTAATTTTTCAATTGTGATGGTCCTATTGTTAACGAAAAAGGAACGAAAAGGATGCTAACAACTAAAAGAAAGGAAAATCTAGGAAAGAAAGTTCGTTGCACCTAAGACACAGGTTAGTTGAACATAGATTTAATAGATCGCGCGGATTGCGCAGATTGTCCCACTAATGAACGCTTCGATCGTGTAAGATAGAAGGAAAATATGTGTTCTAAGTGGACTATTAATTTTTCTGGAATGATTGACTACATTAAAAAAAGTAAAAGTCTTTGGTAATCAATTCATGAAGTCCTCAAACTTGTATTTTTATAGAAAAGAAATCAAAGGAAGATAAAGTACAAAAAACAAAACCTTGTCGAGTAATACAACCCGACAAGGCAACAGGACTATGGACACCCTATGACTGTTCTTACGAACTTTACCCATAGTTGTTGGGCTTTTCAGCCTTTATAAATATGCTAATAAAATTTGAATTATACAATAAATTTAAATTTATTAACGATAATTAATTGCTAGAATCAAGTTTATCAGTACTTTATACAAAACAATATTAAATTATATTTCAATAATTAATGCTTAACCATGGATCGTTTCTTTTCCCATTCCCAAGCTGTTCGCATGATGTCTTCAATATTTCGAGTCGGTTCCCAACCTAATAATTTAGCTGCTTTTTTATAATTTGAATAAATAGCCACTACATCTCCAGCTCTTCTAGGCCCAACTTCATAATTTAATTTCTGATCGTTTACCTTTTCAAAAGCACGAACCGCTTGCAATACAGATACGCCATCACCGATACCTACATTAAATACTTCAAAATTATTTTCAACATTTCCTTTAATCAAATATTGCAAACACTTTGTATGTGCATTGGCCAAATCCATTACATGAATATAATCTCGGATACAGCTTCCATCTCTAGTATCATAATCACCTCCTAAAACCGTCAATTTTTCTCGTTTCCCAATGCCTACTTCTGTGATGACCGGTACCAAATTATTCGCTATCGATGTAGGAGATTCACCAATGAGTATACTTTCATGTGCTCCCGCTGGATTAAAATATCGTAGTGGAATCAAGTTTATACTCGGATTGGCTTTGGCAAAATCGTACAGTACTTGCTCCCCCATTTGCTTGGTACGAGCATAAGGTGATTCTGCCTCTTCAAAAGGTGTATCTTCCGTTACCGGTAATTCTTTTGCGTTTCCGTAAACGGAACAAGAAGAAGAGAAAATAATATTATTCACTTCAAATTCTTTTGCACAAGACAATATAGATAGCAAGCTATTAATATTATTATGAAAATACTCCAAAGGCATAGAAACAGAATCTCCAACACTTTTTAGAGCCGCAAAATGAATGATCCCTACAATGTCTTTATTCTCCTGAAAAATCTGTCGGGTCTTTTCTAAATCACAAAGGTCTACCTTGTAATTATTAATCGTTTTTCCTGTGATAGATTTGACCCCTTCCAAGGAACTTTCATTTGAATTACTATTGTTATCTGCTGATATAACTTCAAAGCCATTATCAATCAAATCTACAATGGTGTGGCTTCCGATATATCCACATCCTCCGGTAACTAATACTTTATTCATATTTTTATTTTAAAAGTAATTGAACAAAATTATGATTTAATTTGCTCACTTGCTTAGCTTTGCAAAACGTTACTAAGTAACTATATTTTATGATTTTTCAACAAATATGTTTCAATCTATGGATCATTTATCCTTGGTCAAAGAAATAATAAAAATCGCAGAAAAAGCAGGAGAAGCGATTTTAGATATTTACAACAATTACGAAGATGTTCAAATCGAACAAAAAGCTGACGAATCTCCACTGACCATTGCAGATAAAGCAGCTAATACGGTCATTTGTGATGGACTCAAAAACTTGAGTACAAAATACCCTATTATTTCTGAAGAAAACAAGGCTATCCCTTATGAAATTCGAAAAAACTTCGATACCTATTGGTTGGTAGACCCTTTAGACGGTACTAAAGAATTCATTAAACGAAATGGTGAGTTTACCGTAAACATCGCTTTAATTCATCAACAAAAGGTGGTTATGGGCGTCGTTTATGCGCCAGTTTTAGACGAAATGTATTGGGCCGTAAAGGGAGAAGGCGCCTATCGAATCCGAAATGGTCAAGAAGAAAAATTAGACATTAAAGGATTCAAAATGACCGATCAATCTTTAAATATCGTTTGTTCTAGATCTCACTTAAACCCAGAAACAGAACAATTTGTCGGCGAATTAGATCAACCTAATTTAGTGGCCAAGGGTAGTTCTTTAAAATTTTTGATTATTGCTAATGGTGATGCCCACGTTTATCCACGATTGGCTCCGACCATGGAATGGGATACTGGTGCTGCTCAAATAGTACTCGAAGAAGCAGGTGGCAAGGTCATCAATCATGAAACAAAAGATAATTTACTTTACAATAAAGAAAATCTTAGAAATCCGTATTTTGTTGCCTATGGCAATGTTTTAAGTTAAATAAAATAGGACTTTCGTACAAAGAATGTTTTGAACCATATAAAGCATAAAAGAACATTTAAGAAAAACGTACGCATCTTATATTTCCTTAAATGTCTTATATGGTTTAAAAAATACGCAAAAGAGATTTTAAGAGAAAGTTCTTTTCAAACCATCTAAATGGCTGGAATTTCTGCAGTGATCATCACCAAAAACGAGAGTGAGAATATCGCTCGTTGTATTCAGGCGGCAGCCAAAGCCGTCGAAGAAGTCATTGTGGTAGATTCGATGAGTGACGATGATACTGCGGAGATTGCTCGACAATCTGGTGCTCGAGTCATACAAAAAGAATGGATGGGTTATGCCCAAACAAAAAATTTTGCCAATGGTCTAGCGATCAACAATTGGATCTTATCTATTGATGCCGATGAAGTCTTATCTGATGAATTAATCGAGAGCATCAAAAACCTGCAATTACAACCAAGCACGGTCTATGCCTTGGATCGAATCAATAATTATTGTGGACAATGGATCAAACATTCTGGGTGGTATCCCGATTGGAAAGAAAGGTTATTTGATAGACGTCATGCCTATTGGGTTGGAGATTATGTTCATGAAAAAATAAAATTCCCTGCTGATTTTAAAGTGATAGAATTGGTTGGCCTTTTAGAACACTACTCTTACAAAACACAGGAAGAGCATTGGACACGAATTGAACGTTATACTCAATTAGCCGCCGAAGAAATGCATGCCAAAGGAACCCAAGCTTATCTCACCAAAATTTGGATCTCGCCTTTATTTCGTTTTTTCAGAACTTACGTTTTAAAGATGGGGTTCCTTGACGGAAAAAATGGTTACCTCATCAGCAAACGCAATGCAATCCTCGTTCATAAAAAATATAAAAAACTTCGTTCACTTAGTCAAAACACAGAATGAAGTTATTGCACCTTTCGAGCGCTCGTACATGGCGAGGTGGCGAACAACAAATCGCTTACCTCATTGAATCTTTGCAGCAAAAAAACATCCAACAGTGGGTCATTTGCGCCCAACAATCTGCGATGGAACAATATTGTCAACAACAAAACATTGCTCATTATGCTTACGCAAAAATATTTTCTGTTAATCCTATTCCTGCTTCGCTAATTGCACGAACAGTCAAAAAACATGGCATTGATTTGATTCATATTCATGATTCACATGCACATACATTCGCGACTATGGCCGCTTCCTTTTTTGGATGTTCTATTCCAATGATCTTGAGTCGACGAGTTGATTTTCGCATTCAGCAAAATGCTTTATCCAAATGGAAATACAATCACTCTTCGATCCAGTCCATCGTTTGTGTTTCTCATTTTATCCAAAGGGTTTTAGAAAAAGATTTGAAAAAATTAGATCGAATAAAAGTAGTCCATTCTGGGATCGACTTACAAAGATTTACTTTTAAAAATACAGGGATTCTCCGAAAGGAATTCAATATTGCACCTACTATAAAAATCATCGCTAACGTAGCAGCCATAGCGCCTCACAAAGATTATTTCACCTTTGTAGATACCGCAGAAATTTTATTAAAAAAGAAGCAAGATCTGATTTTTCTAATGATCGGTGCAGACGGAGGAGAACAAGAAAAAATAAAAAACTACATTCAACAAAAAGGACTTCAAGAAAAAATTTTATTTACTGGATTCCGAAATGATATTCCCAAAATTCTTCCAGAAATAGATTGTTTACTCTTCACTAGTAAAACAGAAGGTTTAGGCACTAGCCTCCTCGACACCATTGCTTGTCGCGTACCTATCGTCGCCACTCCAGCTGGTGGAATTCCTGAAATCATCATTGATCAAAAAACAGGATTACTAGCTCCCGTCCAAGATCCTAACTCGCTAGCCAAACAAGTTGAACATTTACTACAAGACAAAAAACTACAAAACACTTTAACTGAAAATGCCTGGCAACATCTTCAATTTTTTTCGAAAGAAAAAATGGCCGATAAGACTTTTGATATTTATAAAAACTTGATCGATGTCATTTAGTACATTGTAAATTAAGTTCTTTAAAAATTTGGTCAAGGCTATTTTGAACATTGACAAGGCATTTTATGAAGCAAACCTCCTTGGTTAGCTGATTAAAATAACGCAGCTCAATTTTTAAAAGAGACCACCAAAATTTAAAGTTAATTAGTTTACAATGT
The DNA here is from genome assembly GCA_964441245.1 of uncultured Saprospiraceae bacterium. Classification (GTDB taxonomy): domain Bacteria; phylum Bacteroidota; class Bacteroidia; order Chitinophagales; family Saprospiraceae; genus JALZUU01. The sequence continues at coordinate 11,525 of CAYTVR010000015.1, forward strand.
ATTTAGACTCTTAGAGAAAAAACCTATCTCTTCAGGAATTCAACGTTGCCGTAGATAGCAACTAATTCGAGATTGAAGAAAGATCGTATTCCTCCATTTGAATATCTTTTCCTTGCTTGGGCAAAATCAATTGAAAGATACTCCCCTTCCCTACAACGGATTCAAAAATAAAAAGATCTCCATTCATTTTACTCGCTAGTTTTTTACTAACTGGCATACCCAACCCAGAGCCATCGTAATCTTCTCTGTTGTGTAGTCGCTTGAATAAAGTAAACACTTTCTCAAAATATTGTTCTTCTATTCCGATTCCATTATCCTCGATAAAAAAGATATGATTTTCTGGTGTTTGTTGATAATTGACAGAAACGATTGGACGCTCTTCCTCGTTGTATTTGATCCCATTTTCAATCAAATTTTTAAGAATGATTTTCAAGGGTTTTTCATTACAAATAATCGTTGGCAACATCGGATATTTAATTCTAGCATTACTTTGCTCTATCATGTTTTGAAGTTCCATCCGAATGTCATCTATAAGTTCATTCAAATTGACTTCGTCTTCTGACAATTCAAATTCGTTCAATTCTTTAAAATCTTTTATGTCCTCAACCAATGTATTGAGTTGCTTTCCACTTTGTCGAATAAATTGTAAGTATTCGGTTATAGTAGAGTCCTTCGATTTCCGTAAGGCCAAAGAAGAAAAACTCACAATACTCCGTAAAGGTTCTTTAAGATCATGAGAAATGATAAAGTTAAATTGCGAAAGCTCCTCATTGGAAACCATTAATTCTCGATTAGTTTTATTCAAACTCTTCATTTGCTCCACCATTCTTTGTTTCAACAAAAGATTAAATTTTTTCTGTTTTTCAATCTGCTGATGAAAGTTATAGGTTAGAAAAGAAGAATACATCAAAAGCGCTAATAAGACAAAAGCTATAATAAAAGAATAATGAGGTAAGTTACTATTAGCGATTTCTAAAGTGTTGGATAGGCCTAAAAAGTCCTGTGTATACCAATCAAAACGACCATTGCCCGCACTCGCATAAGTACAAGAAGTATTCCCCCATAAGGAAAGTAATACAAGGACAATCTTGGAAAAAATCTTCATTCAGGTCTATTTCCTATCCTTTACGCAAAAACCATGCATTTTTTACACTACTCTAAGTATCGATTTTAGTCATTTGTTATCCTGCCCTTCAATTCCCCTTCGATGAGACTTCGTTTGGCTCTTGTTTTCTACCCTCTTTGATAGGTAAAAATCTTGTCAAACTAATTTTTTCCTATCTTTCGAACCGAATAGGGTAAATGCCGTTTTATATTAAAAACAAATTCATTATGACCAGCACTGAATTCGTCATTCATCAACAAGATTTAAAACAATCTAAGTTCCTTCAAAAAAACTATGCTCCTTTAGCGGAAGGTCAAATTTTATTAAAGACCAGTCGATTTGCCTTTACGGCCAACAATATCACTTATGCCGTAGCTGGATTCCGTTTAGGTTATTGGAAATTTTTTCCCTCCTCAGAAGAAGGTTGGGGCATCATTCCGGTTTGGGGATTTGGAGAAGTGGTTGAGTCAACTATTGAGGGTATTTCCAAAGGAGAACGTTTTTACGGTTACTTTCCAATGTCTTCTCATATTGTTATGGAGCCGGCCAAAGTATCCGAACGTGGCTTTGTCGATGCCATTGAACATCGTCAGCAGATGCCCGTCATTTATAATTACTATACCAATGTTCAAGCAGATCCTGGTTATTCTCTCGAAGGAGAAAGTCATCAAAGTTTGTTCAAACCCTTGTTTACCACTTCTTTTCTAATTGATGATTTCTTTGCAGAAAAAGATTTTTTTGGTGCGGAGCAGATCATCCTTACCAGTAGTTCCAGTAAGACCGCTTATAGTTTAGCTTTTCTTTTATCCTTACGGAAAAAGAAAGAAAATAATGCGACCAAAATCATCGGATTGACCTCTCCTCGTAATGTGGATTTTGTCAAAAGCTTAGGATTTTATGATCAGGTTTTATCTTATGAGGACTTAGATCAATTGTCAACAGAAACAAGTTCAAACATTGTCGATTTTACTGGGAATCATAATTTACAATTTCAATTGCAAACGCGTTTGAATGATCAATTAAAATACAATTGTCTCGTCGGATTAGTGGATTGGGCGCACATGAAAGGAGAACAAGAATTACCCAAAAAAGGAGCGTTTTTTTTCGCTCCTACTTTTGCGCAACAAAGAAGTAAAGAATGGGGTATTGTTGAGTTTCAAAAACGATTAGGTTATTCTTGGATATTGTTAAATAAAAATTTAGCCACTTGGTTTGAAGTGCAAAACGGTACAGGAGAAACTGCGATTCAAAAAACGTATCAAGATATGTTAGTCGGAAAAGTGAATCCTAAAAAAGGAGAAATACTTTCTTTTTAAAATCCTTAGGAATAGTTCAATTATGTCTCCCATCACCCAACTTTTTATAACAGAAACGATACACTTCTTGGAGTTAAATCCTCCACGAATTGAAAACTGCCTAAATCGATTAACAGAAGTACAAGTTTGGCAAAAGCCGAATGAGGTCTCCAATAGTATCGGCAATCTTATTTTACACCTTTGCGGAAATATCACTCAATACGTGATTGCTGGACTCGGTGGAGCACCAGACCAAAGAGAACGTGATCTGGAATTCAGTGCACATAATGCTTACACAAAAGCGGCACTGTTAGAAAAATTTAATGCCATTACTATAACTGCCGTAAAAGTTTTACAAGAAACCAAAGAAGCTGAATTCCTTCGAGTCCGAAAAGTTCAAGGATTTGATATGAGTGGTGTAGGCATCGCCATTCATGTAACGGAACATTACTCTTACCATGTTGGACAAATCGCTTTACTCACCAAATTAATGATCGAAGAAGATCTTGGATTTTACGCAGATATGGATTTGAATATTACTGGAAACGCCTAAAAATGGTCCATCAATCCTATAGTATCCAAAAAAAATGGAGTAGAAATAGAAATGACCATAAGAAAAATAAATCCTACCCTTAACAATGCATCATACTATCATAGCTGCCATGTACGGCTATGCGCCGCGCCCGCAGCTACATCAACCGTATATGCAAAGAAGGATTCTTTAGATTAAAAAGCCTTAGTTTAAATTAAAATTTATGAGCATCTTAAATAGATTTAAAGTTACTTACTTCATATTTCACGTCTAACAAATAGTTGTTATATATCATAACACATTAAACTATTTTTCATTTCATTAAAAATGACATTAACCATGAAGAAATTTGTTTCTTTATTTTTTACGCTATCTTTTGTCGTTATGACTCAATCTTGTAACGTCAATAAAGGATTAGCAGGACTTTCTCCAGAGAAAGCTTTAAGTGGTGTACAAGCCTTATTGGGCGGTGCTAGTTCCAGTGCTTTAAAAGGTTTTGCAGGTAATGCTTTAAAGAATGCTGTTATACAAAAAGCAATGCCTAAAGGACTTTCCTCGATTACTAGCTTATTAGGTAATTCAAGCAAAGGGACTAAAGCATTAGGTTTATTAAATAGCGCTATAGGATCAGCAGTACCTGATGTAGCTTCATCCGTATTGGGTAATGCAACCAAAAGTATTCCGGCAGCCGATGCATTGGGTGTTTTAAAAGGTGGTGATACTGGTGCAACCGATTTCTTAAAGAAATCAGCAGGTAAAAAATTGACTGCAGCTTTACTGCCTGCTATTACTAAAAACTTGACCGAGAATGGAGGCCTTAGTGCCATCACTTCTGCCTTAGGTGGTCAAGCTTCAAGTTTGCTTGGAGGCGGTAAACCATCTTTAGCCAATATGGCTACAACGGGTGCAGTAGATGGCCTTTTTGCCATGATGGGAAATGCTGAAAAAGCAGAACGTTCAAATCCTACCGATCCAGTATTAAAAGAAATTTTTAGCAAATAAAAATTTGTCAAATCTGCATAAGGTGGTTACTCACCATACTATGCTTTGGTCGGTAAAGCACCGACATGAACAATCCCGAATTTTCTATTGGAGAATTCGGGATTATTTTTTGAGACAACTATTACCCCTTTAAATATCTCAACATCGTCACTCCTGTCGAAAATGCTTTAGTCTCTACTAAATGAAGTGACTGCTCCATAGGATGATCTCCAAAAAGAGGAATCCCCGCTCCAATGACAATCGGCATCACAAAAATCATCAACTCATCTACAAGGCCTTCATTGAAAAATAATGTATTGACCTCAGATCCTCCTACTAGCCAAATATCTTTTCCTTTTTCTACTTTTATTTTTTTGACAAAACTTAAAATATCTCCAGTAACAAAGTTGACAAACTTCGTATCTGTTTTACCTGTTTGTCTAGTCAACACATAATTTTTTTTAGTTGGGTAAGGAAAGGGTACATCAAAGCCCAAGACTTCTTCATAGGTTTTATTCCCCATGATTGTTGTATCTATATTTTTATAAAAATCAGCATATCCATAATCCAATTTTTCTGGATTAGGAATCGACTCCAACCAAGTGATATCTCCATCAAGTTTCGCAATTTTACCATCTAGACTAATCGCAACATAGAGAATGATTTTTCGCATAATTATTTTTTTTAGAAAAAAATTATTTTCCATACAACCATTTACAACAAAATAAATCTCTTTATAATGAGCTAGTGTACGGAATTAAATTAATTGTTAATCTTACCACAAAATATTCGTTATGAAAACTTTATCCTCTATTTTATCTTTTCTGTTTTTATTTTCTATTTCTATAAATGCTCAAGATCAAAGCACTCCTGCTTCCAAACAAATTGGATTAACGGGGCTGCCTATTTTTTATCTAAACAACGGTGCAGGAAATGGTGGAGGATTCAATGGAATAGCATTGTACGGTAGTTTTGGCTGGATTATCAAAGAACAAAATATCGTTGGTTTACGACCATTCTTTGGTGTTGTAGACACCGATTTTTCTAAAACCCAACGGATGCACTCATTGGGGTCAAATGTTTATTATCGCAGATATTTAAATGAAGATCGATTAAGAGTTTTTGGAGAATTCAATATAGGTTTAGGCTATCTTTGGTACACTTCTAACATCCCAAATCTTACTAAATCAATTTCAGAATTTGATGGCATTATGTTTAACTATGCCTTTGGCCTTGGAGCAGATTACGAGATAAAAAATGGATGGAATATCGAACTTTCCTTTCAATACCTCCAGATGAAAAACATCAGTCATCCAGAAGATACCAACGTCGGAAAAACGATTATCCCTTCAATCGGTATTCAGAGATTTTTTTAAGGATTCTAGCTAACAAAACTATTACTAGCGAAAGTGCTAAAGGTAAATAACTATATTCGTTCTCAAAAAGAACTCTTTTCCAATAGCTTCTTGCAAAAATAACCCAAATCCAATAAGCACCAATCGTATGCAAAAATGTCCAGTTTCGTCTGGACATTTTTGCCGCAAAGGCATCAAAAGAAGTCAATAACATAAGTATTAAAAACACATAAGCCATCCCTCCCGCAAATAAAGAAATCGAAGCCGCTAATGTAAAAACTGGATGAAAGAAATATTGTAAAACGCCTAAAAAGGCCAGATGCACCAAGTGTATAATCGCGAAAGAAATTCCCCAATATTTTCGATTCATCAAAATCCAAAATGAAAAAGAATTTTTCATGAAGTAATGAATCGATGAGGCACCAAATGCCAGACAAAACATCAAAACACTGATCCGAGCAGACCAACGAATTGCTGCTCGTGTACTCGCTTCTGTAAATCCTCCTGTCCAATAAAGTAGCGCAAATAAAAGTGCAGATAAACCAAGGATGAACTTGACTAAATCCCACGCCCAAATGCCGCGACTTTCCTGTCTTGATGGATTCATTTTATCTGACACTATTCTGATCAATAAATTTTAAAAACAAAGGCATCACCGCGCCCCAAGTTTCAGGCTTGTGTTCTCCTTCTTCCACCTCTTCATAGTGAATTACCGATTCTTGATAACCCACTTTTTTCAAAATAGCAATCAAATCCAAGGTATCATCAATGGCATCAATTACACCGTTGTTATTCCGGTCAGATGTTTCATCATTGGTCCCTGTTTGAAACCAAAAACGAAGATCTTTTACAGCTTTACTTTCCGCTACTAAATCATGTACAATCCGATCTGCATCTGGATCTGTCTCATCAAATTCCTTAGATCTCCACCAAAGTGATCCAGAAAAAACACCCACTTGACCAAAGACATCCGAGTGATTCCAAGCCATATCAAAAGCAGATAAACCTCCCAAAGAAAAACCAGCAATGCTTTGATTTAAAGGGCCCATTTTGCAAGGGAAATTTTGATAAACATAGGGCAAGAATTGTTCGAGTAAAAACTGACTATATGCTCCAGCTTTTGATCCTCGTTGCGCATAATCCATTTTTAATGCCGTCCCATATTCATGGATTCGATCTCCAGCATAAATGCCAAAAACCAATTTGGGCTGCATCGCTTTCTCATCATACATTTGCTCTAAACAAGATTTCATTTCCAAACGCTCCATGTCTTGCCCATCATTGAATAAAATAATTGGATATAATTTATTTTTATCTACACTAAAGCCGGGTGGTAAAAAAGCAACAACTTTCACCTTTCGCTCTAGAGAATCAGAATAGAGTTCAAAATATCGCTCTTCTACGAAATTATCTTCCGTTTCGATGTATTTTAATGTATTTTTTCGAAATTTTCTTTGGAAATATTTTTTTATCTTTAAAAGCATATCTGCAATTTTTCCTGCTTGATTCTAGTTTTTACCAAATAGGATTTGGTCGGAAAGTAATATCATATTATTAAATGAGGTAGCTATCTCTCTTCATTTTTCATAAAAGCTTGACTGTCTTAGCTTTAGACTTTACATACTCGACTTTTAAGCGTATCTTTGTAGACCATTTTTATTAAACAATTGTAAAGTAACAAATTTAACGATTTCACCTAAGAGTATATTTAAAATAGTTGACTGTAAAAATCAATAAAATTTAAAGCTACTCTCATTTAACCATCATCCCCATTATGAAAAAAATAGGTATTTTATTTGGACAAGAAAATACTTTTCCACAAGCATTTGTTGAGCGAGTCAACGCTAAAAAAGTAAAAGGTATCCAAGCTGAGTTTCTCAAAGTAGACGAACTAATGCAAGGCGAACCAACTGATTATGCAGTCATTATTGATCGTATTTCTCAGGACGTTCCTTTCTATCGAGCTTATCTTAAAAATGCAGCATTGAACGGTACTGCCGTACTTAACAATCCATTTTGGTGGAGTGCTGACGAAAAGTTTTTTAACAATTGCCTGATGGAAAAAATCGGAGTACCTGTTCCCAAAACAGTTTTACTTCCTTCTTACGAAATGCCAACAGATACCAATGCTAACTCTTTTAGAAACCTAAAATTTCCAATGGATTGGGAAAAGGTTTTTGAATACATCGGTGGTTTTCCTGCATATATGAAACCATATGCTGGCGGTGGCTGGAAAAACGTTTATAAAGTAAATGACTCGGATGAGCTTTTCAAATCCTACCATGAAACGGGACAATTAGTGATGATGTTACAAGAAGAAATCAAATTTGATGATTACTTCCGAATCTATTGCCTTGGCGGAAAAGATGTTCGAATCATGCAATACGAACCAAGAAATCCACATCACTTACGTTATGTATTAGATGCTAAACCTGCAGCTAAGAAGATGTTGAAAAAAATGGAAGATATTGTTTTAAAAATCAACCACAGCTTAGGTTACGATTTCAATACTGTTGAGTTAGCGATTCGTGATGGCATCCCTTATGCTATTGATTTTTGTAATCCAGCTCCAGATGCAGAATTAACTTCTGTTGGTCAAGAAAATTTTGATTGGGTCGTGGAAGCTGCAGCAAATATGGCTATTGAAAAAGCAAAAGCGCATAAACCAGGTAATGACAATTTAACTTGGGGTACTTACGTAAAAAATAGTGCCGCTGGAAAAATGACTATGCTCAAGAAACCTGTTGCCAAAAAGACCACCACTCGTAAAAAAACTGCTACAAAATAATTGCTTCAAGAATAGAAAATCTTGAAAAAATAGTTTTGGCGTTTTTCTTGTGTAGATAAAAGTTACTTAAGGCTTAGAAAATGACAATTTGAATCGAACTTAAATATTAGAAAGATGAGAGCAAAAAAATTAAAATTAGCCATTTTGGATTTATACGATGGATCTCCGAATCAAGGAATGCGGGCGATCAAGAGTATTGTAGAACATTACCAAGATGCTTTTGACTGGACCGTTTTTGATGTTCGAGGAAAAGCAGAAGTGCCAAGTACAGATTATGATATTTATATTTCTTCTGGTGGCCCAGGCAATCCTTTGGATGGCGATGGTATTTGGAACAAAAAATTCTTCGATTTAATTGATCAACTTTGGGAGATCAATCAAAGTGGAAAGGGCACTAAAAAATATGTCTTTTTTATTTGCCATTCTTTCCAAATGGCTTGTGATCATTTTGATTTGGCTAGAGTATTGCCTCGTCAGTCTCGATCTTTCGGAACTTTCCCTACACACATGACTGAGGCTGGAAAGCAGGAAAGATATTTTGAGCTATTGAAAGATCCATTTTGTGTTGCTGATTTTAGATTGTATCAAGTAGTACAACCAGATGAAGCGGCTTTCGCAGAAATGGGTGCTCAAATCTTAGCATTGGAAAAAATTCGTCCACATGTCAATTTAGAAAGAGCCATCATGGCTGTTCGATTCTCTGAAGAATTTTTTGGCGTTCAATTTCATCCAGAAGCGGATCCAATTGGTATGCAAAAACATTTTCAAGATCCTAAATTAATGGCTGAAATCGTTAAGGAACACGGACAAGAAAAGTTTGATAGCATGATGGCCGATCTTAAAAATCCGAATCAAATTCCATTAACACACCAAGCTATTTTACCGGCCTTTTTGGAAGATGCCATTAATTCGTTAAGCAAAATACCTATTACGGTGTAAAATAAAAAAGGAATAGTCTACTTCAATTTTGATAGACTATTCCTTCTTTTTTCCATCGAAACAATTCACCCGAAGCAACGTAAAACAATCCTTTCTCTCTTTTCTCAAAACGATAACACACTCATGCAAGCCCTCATCCGACAACACTTCAACAAAAATTTCACTCCTGAAAAATATAAAGCATTCCAAGCGTACATCGATCAAAAATACAATTGTCCTGCAACTTTTCGAGTAGCAGAAACTCCTGTATTTATCTCCAATGATATGCGCACGCAATTACTCGAAGCTTGCGAAGAAATTGCAGAAGTATTTTGCCAATCAGATTTTAAGGAACGTTCAAAGGGAGCCATTCCAAAAGGGCAAGAAGTTCCTGGAGAAGATGAGCACACTACTTTTTTGCAAATGGATTTTGGTATTTGTCGTGGTGAAGATGGTACTTTGGTTCCACAATTAATAGAGGTACAAGGATTTCCAACACTTTACTTTTTTCAAAATTTACTAGCAGAAGCTTATCATAAATTTTATGATATTCCAGATAATTTTTCTCATCTTTTTGGAGGATTAGATTCTACTAGCTATATCAATCTGCTTCGCAACACTATTGTCGGATCGAGTAATCCTAAAAATGTAGTTTTGCTAGAAGTCGAACCACATAAACAAGTGACCCGCATTGATTTCTATGCCACTGCAGCAGAATTGGGCATTAAAGTTTTATGCATTAGTGACTTAAAAGTTGATGGAAAGGATCTTTATTACTTCGATGAAAAAGGCCATAAAATTGGTATAGAAAAAATATACAATCGAGTCATTTTTGATGAACTCATGAATCGAGATGATATCAAACGAGAGTTCTATTTTTCTAAAGAAGCAAATGTAGAATGGATCGGACATCCCAATTGGTTTTTCCGAATAAGCAAACATTCGCTTCCTTTACTTAAAAGTAAATATAATCCTACTTCTATGTTTTTAAATGAAGTGGATCGCCTACCGCAAGATTTACAAAACTATGTGCTCAAACCTCTTTACTCATTTGCCGGAAGTGGTGTCATTATCAACCTCAACCAATATGACCTGGACGCGATTAAAGATCCGGAAAATTACATTCTCCAACGTAAAGTTTCCTATGAGCCTATTATTGTAACACCAGATGTAAAATCAAAATTTGAAGTCCGAATGCTTTTCATTTGGGACAAAGGCGAAGCCAAACCTCGCTTGGTTAATAACCTGCTTCGACTAAGTAAAGGGGAAATGGTTGGTGTCAGATACAACAAGGATAAAGAATGGGTTGGCGGAAGTCTTGGCTTTTTTGAAAAAGAATAACATCAATTTTTTATTTTAATCATTCTTAAATTCTATTGTAAATATATTTTCAAAACTTTTGCAATCCTCCTCATAGGATTGGAATTTTTCTATGAAGTTTTTAACTCCTTTAATCCATCAAAATTATAGATGTCCTTTTCATTTTTTTGGTGTGATCCACTTTAAAAAAGAGGATTCAATATCAAAAACATCCAATCTTTATGCAACTTTTCAAAAGTATTCCTGTCTTTTTTATTATATAGAATATAATTTTTGCCTTTCGTCTTTCGTTTGGTAAAAATAGTGCACACATTAATCATTGTATAAAACGAACATAATTCCTTACAGCAGCAATCTTCGTAAGAATAAAAATTCAATACATGAAAAAGATAACAAATTCCATTTTAGTCCTCCTATTCTTAACCACTAGTTGGTCCGCTTTCGCAAATATTACCATTCTTAATGTCGATCCATTCGATGAAATTTCCGTTAGCGGAAATGTAAATGTCTATTTAGAAATGGGGAATGAAGAATCAGTTGAAATCCGTGAAAAAGACCATAAAATCACTATAGAAGTCAGTAATGGCGTTTTAAAAATCAAAAGAAAAAATCCATTAAAAATTAAAGAATATAAAGGTGAGCCAGTCGACATAAAGATAACCTATCGCAAATTACGTCGAGTGCGTGGCGCCGCGGGTTCAACCATAAGCAACAGTAAAAAAATCACTGGAGATCAACTCAAACTAGATTTTCATAGTGGTGCACAAGGACGAATCTTAGTCGATGTCAATGATTTAGATCTCTCCGCTTCTGAAGGTGCACAACTCAAGGTAAAAGGTAAAACCATTTCTCAATCAGTCAATGTATCTACAGGCGCCGTCTTATCTGCTCATCGTTTAGACTCTGATCGAACTTATGTAAAAGCTACTACTGGTGGAAATGCCAACGTTGTTGCGAATGATTTACTTGAAGCAAAAGCAACCACAGGAGGAAATATTGACTATGAAGGAAACCCTAGAAAAGTAAAAATTAAAGATACCCTTGGCGGAAATGTTAGTGGAGGGAGGTAGGAGTAATTGAATGAGGGAATTTTGAATAATTGAATGACCCGCTAACGTGTGAAATAATTCAATTATTCAAAATTCAATTATTTGCCTACGCTTTCGCGTGAAAATCTTTGGCAATTCTTTTAGCATAATCATCTAGCAATTCTAAGACTTTTTCTTTCTTTTTGGCTTTGACAATCATACCGATGTGATGTTCCATTTCCAAGCGCCACCAGATTTCTTTATCTGTAAATGAAGAGTTATCTGGATTTTGAAAACGGCTCAAAGAGACCACAATACCTGCATGTTCTTTTTTGACTTTAGGTACTTTATAAGCTTTGCCCTTGGCGACAGCAGATTCTAATTTTGCCCATTCTCGCCAGAGATTAATTCCAGAAGAAGCTTCCACCATTTCACAAAGATGTGCTCCGCCAACTCGAGAAGCCGTTTCTAAAAAATAAAATTTTCCATCTTCTTTCGACTTGATAAATTCGGTGTGAGAAGCGCTATATTGCATGCCGAAAGCTTTCATCACTTTTGCATTCATGCGTTGCAAGGCTTTATCATCTTTAGAATCAAATTCAACTGTTGCCGAACGGAAAATACCACCACCATGTGCCACTTCCATTGGCGTATTCACATATTTCGATGCTCGACAAAACACTAATTTGCCCTCAGCCGAAATAGCATCGACATGATAAACATCTCCAGGCTTAAATTGCTCGACCAAATACTCGTGGCGGCTTTCACCTAATCCATGAATTGCCTTCCACAATTCTTCTTTGTTCTGTACCTTTTGAATACCATCGGCCGAAGCTTCCGAACGAGGTTTGACTACCCAAGGCGGTGCAATGGTATCTGCATATTCATTGACTTCGGCATCATTAAACAAGGGACTAAAAGGAGGTACATTGATTCCTGAATCTGCCGCTTTGACTCGCATTGCTAACTTATCTCGAAAAAACCGAGCCGTCGTCTGTCCCATTCCGGGTATCCGAAAATGCTCTCGCACATGAGCTGCTTTTTCTACATCAAAATCATCGAGTGCAACAACCCGGTCCACCTTATTATTTCTCATAAAAAAAGACAAGCCGACAATCAAGTCTTTCATCACCCAATTGTCTTTTTCATCCTGTTGCATATAAAAAGTATCGTCGATTGATTCTCGAGGCCAGGCTTTGTCCTCCAAGTTTTTTGAAGTGACTAAATATACTTTATTGCCCTCAGCTTTGCAAGATCTTATAAATTCTTCCCCTTTAAAATAACTGGAAATACATAGAAAGGTAAGTGGTGTTTTTTTTATTGCCATATCATTTTTTTTCAAAAACTTAGAAGACCAGAAATAAAAACCAAGAGTCAGAGGGCCAACAATCATAGTGCTCGTGGGCCTTTTGATTCCCATATCCTAATTCTGTTCTTTTATTTCTTTTTTCTTTTAGCGCCAATCACAGTACCGTCCTTAATCACAGATCCTTTTTTCAATACAATCACACCTTCGACGACACAATAGGTATCCGTTCGTTTATCTTTTAATCTAGTACTTCCAATGATGCTGACGTTATTTCCAATACAACAATCTTTATCGATGATCGCATTTTCAATGTGACAATTTTCCCCGATACCAATATTCCCCACTTCTTTATCCATCAACTCTTCGAGAGGCTGAAAATAATCGTTACCAAAAACAATTGTATTTTTTATCACTGTTTTTTTACCAATTCTAGCTCTGATTCCGATGACTGAATTGTCAATACTTTTCGCATGAATAATACAACCCTCCGCCATCACGGTTTTGTTAAAACGAGTTCCAAATATTTTTGATCCCGGCAACATTCTCGGACGAGTATGAATGACCTTATGATTATCAAATAAATTGAATTGAGGTAAGTTGCTTGTTAATTCAAGATTAGCTTCGAAGTAAGAAGGAATACTTCCAATATCTGTCCAGTAACCATCGTATTGATAACTCGCTACAGAATATCCCTCATTGATTGCCTTTGGAATAATTTCTTTTCCAAAATCAACTGCTTTCATGTCATCATCAAACAGTTTTTTAATAGCTTTTTTGCTAAAAATATAAATCCCCATGGAAGCCAAATAAACTTTCCCTGCCTTCTTGCTTTTCTTATCAACTTCTGATTTCCAATTTTTTAATAAGGCCGTTTTAGGTTTTTCTATAAAACTATCAATGTATCCTCCTTCTACTTTCATAATTCCAAAAGCAGGTGCATCTTTAGCATTTACAGGAATGGTTGCCACGGTAAGATCAGCCCCTTTGTCGATATGCTCTTTGGCCATTTTTTCAAAATCCATTTGATACAACTGATCTCCAGAAAGGATAAGAATATAGTCGTAATCATGGTTGTATAAATGTCTCATACATTGGCGTACCGCATCCGCTGTTCCTTGATACCACTGATTCCCTTCAGGTGTTTGTTCTGCTGCAAGAATATCCACAAATCCCCGACTGAATAAATCGAAATGATAAGTGTTTTTTATATGTTGATTTAAAGAAGCAGAGTTAAACTGTGTCAATACAAACATTCGTTTGACTCCTGAGTTTAAGCAATTGGAAATGGGAATATCGATCAATCGATATTTTCCTCCTATGGGTACCGCTGGCTTGGAACGTTGTTCTGTAAGCGGGTATAATCTTGAACCTACTCCTCCTCCGAGGATCATGCATACCATTTTAATCATCGTGTGTTATTTTTTTCTTTAGTAAAAAGAGAGCATATTGTCAACGTTATAAATAAAAGAAAGGGCAATTAAACATAAAAAACATTCATTACAAAAATGATTGTCTTAGATTAAGTAAGGCCTAATTCTTTGTAAATAGAATGATAAGAATTTGCTGATTGTTCCCAAGAAAAATCAAGCTTAGTAATTCTTTTTAATAAGGCGTTAAAAGCTTTTTTATCGTTATAAATATCAACCGCTCTCATCAAAGACATGTAAGCATCTTCTACTGAGAGATGATTGAAACGGATTCCTCGACCTTCTGTTTCACCAATATCCCAAACAGTATCTTTTAATCCTCCAATACTTCGAACTACTGGCACTGTTCCATAACGCATAGAGTACATCTGATTCAAACCACATGGTTCTACTCTCGATGGCATTAATAAAAAATCAGATCCTGCATATAATTGATGTGCCAGTCCTTCATTGTATTCCAAAGAGGCATCAAAAAAGCCCTTAAAATGCGACCGCATATTCGAAAAGACTTGGTGCAGACGAGGCATTCCTGTACCTAAAATAATAAAGTTAGCTCGATGTCCATCATATAAAAATCGGCTCACAAAATCAGCAATCAAATCCGCTCCTTTTTCATTAACCAATCGACCAATAAAAGTAAAAATAGGTAACTCTGGTTGTAGATTAAATCTCTCCAACAATACTTTTTTATTGGCTGCTTTATATTTAGGAATACTTCTGCCTAATTTAGTATCAATTAATGGATCTGTTTTGGGATTCCAAACTTGGTTATCGATTCCATTAAGAATTCCAATAGATTTTCCTCTTTCATTATTTAAAAGCCATTCGAGACCGTTGGATCGATTCCGTAATTCTTCCATATAACTTGGCGAAACGGTCGTTAATTTCCAACAACATTTTATGGCGGAAGCTAATGGATTTATCGTGTCTCCCCAATCTAACAAACCACCAGCATAGGAATCGAAAGCGGGTAGCATTCCCATATTTCCCCAGCTAAAAGCGCCGTGATAAACACCGTTATGAATGGTAAAAACCGTAGGAATATCTTTTAGGGTATGAAAGTCGTAAGCATATTTTATAAGGAAAGGAAGCAAACCTGTGTGGTGATCATGACAATGTAGAATCTGTGGTTTCTGATCCATCCAGCGCAACCAATGTAAGACTGCAACTTGAAAGCTTAATGTCCGCTGTAATTCATCACCATAACTGAAGCCTGAAGGATCTTGATAGACGCCTGGGCGATCAAATTTGCCTGGAATATTGGCAACATATAGAGGGAAGCCTAAATCATCGTTGACCACTTTTTCAATAGCAAAGAAAATATATTCGTGATGCAACTGGATCGTTCCTCGATAAACTTCTTGGTAGTTTTGTTTCTCAAGCCATTTGGTTTGATATTTTGGAATGATCACCGCAGTATCTGCGCCAGCCTTATTGAGGTATTTTGGAAGTGCACCAGCTACGTCACCGAGACCACCGGCTTTAGCTGCAGGATAACACTCCGCACTGATATGTAGTATTTTCATTAACTGTTTTCTGAATATTAAGTACCTACTTAAACTCGACTTTAGACATTCGAGATGTTTGTTTTTAGTTATTGGTTTCCTTTAGTATGCAGAATCATGTATTTTTTTACAAAAAAAACTAAGAGCCAGTCACCAAATTTTAAAGCTATTTGGTTTACAAAGCACTAAGTATGTGGCTAATATAAAAAAAACTTATGACTAAGATGATTTTATATCACTTATTTTGTAGATATATCTTTAATGAATTCTGTTAGCAAATTCACTCCATAAGCCGTCGAGCTTTTTTGTTTGGAAAATTCGGAATCTCCAAAAGCGACTCCTGCTATATCTAGATGTGCCCAGCTCGTATGATTATTGGTAAAAAATTCCAAAAATTTTGCAGCACTGATGGCTCCTGCTAAAGGTCGTCCACTAAAGTTTCGAACATCAGCCACGTCGGATTCAATGTCTTTGCGATAAGCATCCCAAAGAGGTAAACGCCAAACTCGTTCTCCAATTCGATCACCTGTCTTAGTGATTTGATTCGCCAATTTATCATCTTTAGAAAACAGTGCACCAGCTTGATATCCTAATGTTCTTACTGCACTTCCAGTCAAGGTAGCCAAATCAATCATGACATCTGGTTTGAAATGTTTCTCCATATAAGCCAAGCCATCTGCTAGAATCAATCGCCCTTCCGCATCTGTATCAATGATCTCAATCGTCTTACCACTATAAGAAGAAATAACATCTCCAGGTTTTACGGCTTTAGCATCTACACAATTGTCAGTCGTTGGAACTATACCGATAAGATGAACGGGCAACTGTAATTTAGCGACGACTTCCATAGCACCTAGTACTGCTGCTGCTCCACCCATGTCACTTTTCATATAATGCATATTCGAGGCACCTTTGATAGAAAGACCTCCAGTATCAAAGGTCACTCCTTTTCCTACTAAACCAATTCTCTTCAACTTGCTGGCCAAACGACCTTTGGGTTTGTACTCCATAACGATAAAGGCAGGTGGATATTCACTTCCTCTATTCACCGCAAGCAAAGCATCGAGTCCAAGACTTTTAATTTTTGCTTTATTAAAAACGCTTACTTTATAGCCATGTTTTCGACCAGAGGATTGGGCGAACTTAGCCAAGGTTGCTGGAATAACTTTATTCCCTGGAGCATTGACCAAGTCATAAATATTCAACTGTGTTTCTGCTGTAGCAGCTCCTTTTTCAACAGCATCTCGAATGACTTTTTGATATTTTTTTCCACAAAAAATACTCAATCGAGCACTTTTTTTATCAAAGGGATGTTTTTCTTTTTTCTTTGTTTTGAATAAACCAATATCATAAGTGCCCAATCTCAATCCATTAACGGTACCTTCAACCCAAGATGACATCTGACCAGTACCTGGATCATTTCCATGTAAAAAGCTTACACCAATTTGATGACTAATTTTATCTTTTTGCCGAAAGGCAAATGATCGAAAAACGGCTACAACATCTGCAAAACTTGGCGTTTCTCCCAGACCAACTAAATAAATTGTTTGGGCTATTTTTCCGGAGACTAAAAGAGAGGTCTTCGTATCTGCTGTAAATTGCTCAATTATATTGGAAGGAATCCCTTCTTTTTTTGCGAAAGCAGCTAACTGTTTTGGTAAATTTTCTGTTTTGGCAAATGGGATTAAAATCGTTTGAGGTGTCTTTTTTAGATCGTAGGAAATTTTGAACTGCATGGTTAAATTTTGGTTCTTTTATGAAAAGATTAAAGCGTAATTATTTTTTACTGAAAATAAAATTTCGAATAAAATTTATTTTGTTGGTCTCTAACAATAGGTTTATTTTTTTTATTGAAAAAACAACCATTCTACTGCTTTCGGAAATTCAGCTCCCCAGTGATATTCACTATGTGTGCCTTCTGGATCAATCGAAGATTTGAATTCTACTTTAAAATTCGGATTACCTTTTTGGGTGACCATGTCCTGAAATCGTTTGGCATTCGGTACCATAGTTGTACTTTCTTTGGCACCAGCATAGAGATAAATTTTGGTATCAAAGGTACCGTAGAAATTAATCGGATTGAAACTGATGTGAGGTGTTTTCCATAAAGATGGAGAAAAAATCATCAATTTACTAAACACTTCTGGATACATCAATCCTGCATAAATGCTAATCAATCCGCCCATAGAACTTCCACCAATTCCTGTAGATTCACTGTCCACTAAGGTTCGAAAATTTTTATCAATATAAGGCTTGAGGGTATCCGCTAAAAAGCGAACATATTTCTTACCTGCGGCACTTCTTTGGTTATTACTTTGAAGTGATGGTGTAAATTCAGAAACACGTTCAGATTCTGCATGATCTATAGCAATGATAATAATATCGCCAATCCCTTTTTCTGATAAAACTGCTAGTTTCTTATCTACTCCCCAACTTCCAAATGGCGCATTATCATCAAACAGATTTTGACCATCCTGTAAATAAAGTACAGGATAACGCCGATCTGTAAACTCGTAATTGTGAGGTAACAAAGCAGTAATTCGACGAGTTTTGATCAGTTGTGGTATTTCAAAATTTTCTGATATCGTTTCAATCTTAGGTAAAAATTGACTTTTATATCCTCTACCACTACTACTCCATTTGGGGACAACATCTTTTACCAATCCTTTTGGATTTTCAACGACTCGATTAGGCGTTCTATTTCCGTATTCATCGACTTCAACTTGATCCCAACCTCCTCTTACGTATTTATATTCTAATGGACGGGAAAATGAAAATCCTAAGGGAAAGGTAAACTGATAAATTTGCTCTGAAGTTTTCTGCATCCGAAAACGTTCGTCAGCGGTATTCCAATTATTGAAAGTCCCTGCAATATAAATTGGTAAATCATCGAATATAGGGGTGTTCAGTTCCAGTGACAACTGGTCTGCTTTATCATTGCTACTATATTGAGATGTCCTATGCGCCATGTATGATATCCTGACAATATAAATGCCAGAGCTTTGTTTTGAGATATGAAGTTGTTTCAAAATAGCTCATTGGCTTCTAAGAATGTCTTTTTCTCCCACTTCTCATATCGACACAAGTGTCGGGAAATCTCAATTGAAAGAAAAATCCTATTCTTACCATCTCACCAGCCATTTTAATTCAACTTCTATAAGATATAAGAACAGCAAAGATAGAAGAGTTTAAATGATTTGGAGAATAATCTTATATAATAGATCTATTTATAGGCTTAGAATGGATTATTTCTAAAAAAAAAGTCAGGAAATTCCGGCTAAGAACTTACTGACTTTCATAAATTTTTAATCATAAATGACATAAACACATAATCAATTTGGAAATCACTTGGGGTTGCCCAAGATTAGATCTTGAGAGATGATCAAACAGAATTGATTAATCTTTTTGAATAGCCCATCCATTTAAACGTTATTAAATGTTTGGGCTATTTTGCCTTTTAATGTTAGAAAATTCTGGTTAAAATACACTCTCTAATTTTTTTATCTAGACTTTTCTAACCGGGCGGCAATTTTTTATTAGATACACCAAGGTGGCTTAGGCTACTCTGATTTCTCCGTATTTTATTTTGATTGCTTGTTTTAGGTCACGTCGTGCAAAGAAAATCCGACTTTTTACCGTTCCTAAAGGTAACTGCATGAAATCTGCTATTTCTTGATATTTATATCCTAAGTAATGTAAGATAAAAGGAATCTTCAAGCCATCTTCCAGATTTTCGACCATAGTAGATAACTCATCCATCATAATCTTAGACTCAGCAGTATTGTTCACTTTTGCTGCAGAGTTGATGAAATATTGGTCATCGGTAGAATCCATAATGGTATTCTGCTTCACTTTTCGTCGATAGTTGTTAATGAAAATGTTTTTCATGATAGTCATCAACCAAGCCTTGAAGTTAGTACCTGGGTTAAATTTATCTTTATTCTTAATAGCACGAAAAGCTGTTTCTTGATAAAGATCTCTAGCGTCTTCCATGTTTTGCGTAAGATTATAAGCGAAAGCTCGGAGGATAGCTGTGACATTATTGAAGTTACTATAAAATTCGACTGTGGACATAGCTTGGAGATTTAGATTGTTTAACGAATGTGTTTCAATTGATTATTAATGTTAAACAAATTTACATTTTGTTTAACGTTTATCCAAGAAAAGTTAAACAAAATATTACTTTTTGTCTCTAACTTAACATAGGCAAAAACTATAATCCTTCATAAACGATTCATTATCAGTATTTTGCGACATAAAACCATTTTAAATCTTTTTTATATTTCTTTTTCATTTTGTTTAACCTTTGTTAAAAGCACCCCTCAATCTAATTTGTAGGCCTATTTATCGAATGAATTGAAAGGTTTGAGAAAAAAAACTTAGTTTTCATTATATCTTTTTATAAAATGTGGTTCTTTTCTAAACCTACTTATATGGCCAACTTACTTTATCAATTATTTAAAATCATCTTGTTATTGGTATTGCCTTTTGCGTTTCTAATAAGAGGTGCGGTTTACTTTCATCATTATCAATCCTTTTCTCCTTGGATTGCCATTGCAGGTGGTGTGATGGTCACAACGGTTCTTCTCTTTATCTATATGACTTTTTTTTATGGCCGGTTGACTGGAAAATTGGGTGACTCTGGTAGTTTAAAGAGGCGTTCCTTTTTTGCCTTAATCATTGTATTGGGATACAGTCTTTATGGTTTGGTCTTTTTATCTGATAGCAATGTCAAACATCCTGAAGTACGAAAGGAGTACACTAGTTTGCATCCTATTCTACGGTTAAGTATCAGCACTATTGTTTTTTTAGACGAAGGTCTGATCCTGACAGATGCCAAGCGACAACCAGAAGATTATAAAAAAATGGGCCTTAAAAGTAAAAAGCGTTCTCTCCATTATCCCCAAAATGATGGGTATGTCCACGCCATAGATATTCGAACCAATGGTAGAAGTGAAATCAGGAATTTTTTTTTAAAAACTTATTTTCAATTGATGGGCTTAAATACTTTACGACATGTTGGAACAGGAGATCATTTACACGTTTCGTTGCATAGCCATGATAGTCCTGGGGCGATTTAGTTTTGAATGACCTTCTTTCGGAAGAGAATGATTGAATGCGAGAATGACTGAATTTTGAATGGCCCTCTTTCGGGGGAGAATGATTGAATGCGAGAATGATTGAATTTTGACTGGCCTTCTTGCGGGAGAATGAGTAAATCCGGGAATAATTTAATTTTGAATGGCCCTCTTACGTGAAATTCACGTAAGAGGGCCATTCAATTATTCAGTCATTCAAAATTCAATCATTAAAGATCCTCGAGCATTTTGATGACTGTTGATTTTTTCCGTAAGGAAACGGGAACGTGTGTTTTATCTTGCATCACTAAATAACCTCCATCAATTTTGACAAACTCCTTAATGCGTTGTCGATTGATGAGATGAGATTGATGGACTCGGATAAAACCATGATCTTGTAATAATTGATCGTATTCTTTTAAGGTTTTGGTGACCATTAATTTGGGGCTATCGGCAAAATGAAAAATCGTATAGTTTCCACTGGACTCACAACGAATAATATCTTCAACATTGGTGATATGAATTTTCTCTTGTGTGTGTAAGGCCAATCTCCTGGGGCCAGAATTTTCCTTTACTGAGTTCAATAATAGGTCGATATTTTCTTTTTGTGGTGCTTGTTCTGCTTCTAATTTTTTGACGGCCTCTATCAATTCATCTGGATCAATTGGTTTGAGTAAGTAATCAATGGCCGAAAATCTAAAAGCCTTAATCGCAAAAGCATCGGAAGCAGTGGTGAAGATAACTTTAAACGGAATTTCTGGTAATATTTCTAACAAATCAAATCCACTACCATCTTGCATTTGAATATCCAAAAACAAAACATCTGGTTGCTTAGCTTTCAACAATTTGACTCCACTAACTACGCCTTCAGCTTCTCCGATAACCGTAATGTTAGGGCAATAATTTTTTAGATCTTCTTTTAAAGTATTGCGGGCTTGTTGTATATCGTCGATAATGATGGCAGAAATCATAACATTCATTTTGGTAAAAACCAAAAATACAAATATTCTCAATATATTATGGAGTTCCCTTATTTACCATCTGGGCTTTTCTTATAAAAAAATGATTGTAAAAATTTGAATTAGAAGCATACAAATTCTAGTTTCTTCAAATCGTATACTTAGTTTTCTTTTTACTTTGTGTTTTAAATAAATTTTGTTAAAAATGTTAATGAAAGATCTTCTACAAAGCATGCCTCAAATCGGAACCATTGAATGGATTGGCATTCGCCCTCAACGAAAAGCTCCTTTGCAAGAAATTCAAAATGCGGTGATTCACAAAACAATCGGCCTTGAAGGAGATCATTATAGTGGTCGCAGTAAGAAACGTCAAATTACATTGATTCAAGCTGAATACCTTGAAGTCGTAGGAGCAATTCTAAAAACAGGAAAAATTGACCCTCAATTAACTAGACGAAATATTGTCGTGTCGGGAATCAATCTCAATGCATTGAAAGGACAACAATTTAAAATAGGAAACGAAGTTGTTTTGGAAATGACAGGACTTTGTCATCCTTGTTCTAGAATGGAAGTCAACCTAGGACCTGGAGGGTACAATGCTATGCGTGGACACGGAGGTATTACCGCAAAGGTAATTGAAGAAGGATCCATTAAAGTCGGAGATGATATAAGTATTCAGGTAACTAAAAAAGACAAAAAGGATTGAAGACACTTTACTCACGAGTTCCCTCAATCCTTTTTTACTGACCAACTTGATGGTTAAATTACTTTACTAATTGTCAAAATATTTTATGGGCGAATTGGTATTATAAAAAATAAAAGACCAAAAGTCTGCTTGTTCATCTAATATTTTAGAAACGGGTTTTCCTGCTCCGTGCCCTGCATCAGTTTCGATACGAATAATGACTGGATTTTCTCCTTCATGAGACTCTTGTAATTGAGCTGCAAATTTAAAAGAATGCGCAGGAACCACTCGATCGTCATGATCGGCAGTCGTTACCATCGTCGCTGGATACTTCACTCCCTTTTTTAAATTATGAAGCGGTGAATAAGACAATAGATTATTAAAATGAGTCGGATCATCACTTGAACCATATTCTGGGATCCACCCTTTTCCAACTGTAAATTTATGATAGCGTAACATATCCATTACGCCTACAGCAGGCATAGCTACGGCAAATAAATCAGGACGTTGTGTCATTACTGCTCCAACTAATAATCCTCCGTTAGAGCCCCCAGCGATGGCTAGTTTTTCCTTTGAAGTATATTTTTCATCAATCAAATATTCCGCAGCAGCGATAAAATCATCAAAGACATTTTGCTTTTTCAACAACATTCCATCTTGATGCCATTCCTCGCCATACTCTCCACCACCTCGAAGATTCGGCATGGCATAAACACCTCCATTTTCCAATAAAATCAAACGTGTTGTACTAAAGCTAGGAGATAAACTTACATTGAATCCACCGTATGCATATAAATAGGTAGGATGACTACCATCCATCTTCAAATCTTTCTTATGAACTACAAACATAGGAATTTTGGTTCCATCCTTACTTTTATAAAAAACTTGCTTTTCTACATAATCGTTTGGATTGAACTTTAACTCTGATTCAAAAAATGGTTCTGATTTTCCTGTATTAGAATCATACTTAAAAATGGTATTCGGATAAATAAAAGAAGTGAATGAATAAAACATCATCGTATCTTCTTCTTTACCTCCAAAACCTCCTGCACTTCCTAGACCGGGTAACTCAATCTCCGTTTTATTACTTCCATCATATTCCATTTGGTAAATTCTTGTAGTCGCATCTTGTAAATAATCTGCAAATATTTTTTTACCACCAGTCGAAACACTTTGTAATAAATTATCTCCTTCTGGAATGATTTCTTTCCAATTTTCCTTCTCCGTATTTTTCAAATCTACTTCTACCAATCTATACTTTGGTGCATCAATATCCGTTAGTACCAACAGTTTGTTTCCAAAACTGTGCACCACACTACTTTTGTTTTTATAACCTTTGAATAATTCTACAAAGGGAGCATCATTGTCTAGATCTTTGTAGTAAGTTGCAAATCCATCTGTACCAGGAGCAGCATATAAAATGTAATATTTTTTATCTTCTGTAACCGTACCATAATGATAGATATCAGGATTACTTTTATCTTTGTAAATTAATTTATCCTTAGATTGGTCTGTTCCTAATTCATGATAATAGACCGAATGAAATCTATTATCAGCAGAATATTCCATTCCCTTTTCAGGTGCGGGGTATCGACTATAAAAGAATCCATTTCCTTTCCAAGCTGCGCCAGAGAACTTAACCCATTCTAACTCATCTGCTAATTGTTTTCTAGTGGCCACTTCCATCACGTAAAACTTCTGCCAATCTGATCCAGCATCCTGTCTAGAATAGGTCACATATTTATTGTCTTTAGAAAAACCAACAAGGTTAATACTAGAGGTTCCTTTTTTGCTGAGTTGATTCGGATCAATAAAGACTTTTGCTTCACCATCCATTCCTTTTTGAAAATAAATGACCGATTGATTTTGTAGGCCATCGTTTTTATAAAAAAAATAATAATCACCTGCCTTGAATGGAGAGGACAATTTAGGATAATTAAAAAGCTCTTCATAACGGTCGCGAATTTTATCTCTATAAGGTATTTTTGATAGGTAATCAAAAGTAACTTCATTTTGAGATTTAACCCAAGATTCTACTTCAGTAGCGGTATCGATTTCTAACCAACGATAAGCGTCTTTGATTTCAGTACCGTGATAGTTGTCTTTGTGATCGACTGTTTTAGTTTTTGGATAATTTACTTTTATCATAGGATTATTAACGATTTTTTCGTCAGAAAGTTTTGATTCTTTACATCCTATTAAAAAGCTAAGAATTACTAGGATTGAGAGGAGATGAATTTTCATTAGATGTTTGTTTGAAGAATTATTTATGAGATAAAGATAGAGCTTTCGCTTGTTTTAATACAAAAATAGCCAATAAACAAAATAATAGGTAAGACCAATTCACTTTATGCTCATTCGGTTACCTTTATAGTTTTTACTTTTAAGAAAACTTTTAGATAAAAAAAATAACAATTCCTCATAATATTAAGTTCTAAATATCAAAAGTCTTAGAATCTTAATACCTTGTGCTTTTTTTTGAATATTTGATCTTTATCTAGACCTTGTTAATCACTAAAATAAAACCCATGAGTCGCTCATATATTTTTTTGCTTTTTGCTCTTAGCTTGTTATGCTTTAGTTGTGGCGGAAGTAAAAAATCTACTGCTAAAAAAACGAAAAAAACAGGTGTGCATTTTGTCGAATCAAATGCATTAATGGATATTCTAGATAGCGCAAGAGAAAAAGATAAAATCATTTTTGTCGATATGTATACGACTTGGTGCCTTCCATGTAAAGTAATGGATGAGGAAGTTTTTTCAGACAAAAATTTATACGACTTTATGAACAAAAATTTTATCAACTATAAAGTAGATGCTGAAAAAGAAAATGGACCAAGTTTGGTTTTCCATTATAATATAAGTACCTACCCTACCTTATTATTTTTGGATCAAAAAGGAAATGTGTTAGAAAGAAAGGATGGAAGTACTTCTCAATCTGAGTTAAGAAATATGGCGAATAGAGCTTTGAATAAAGCTGCGGGTCTTTAAAAACCTACAACGCTCTTTGAAAAATTTAGCTCGTCGCTAAATTTTAAAATACGCTCTAATTCTTAGCGTTGCGGCTTTGCCTACTACAGCGACTATTTCTTCTGGTGGAGCCTCTTTTAGTTTTTTTACTGATCCAAAATGTTTCAATAATTTTTCTGCTGTTTTTTCTCCAATGCCAGTAATTTTAGTCAGTTCCGTTTCTGTAAAATTTTTAGATCGTTGATTTCGATGAAAAGTAATGGCAAAACGGTGGGCCTCATTTCTAGCTTGTTGAATGAGTTTTAGTGATTCTGATTTTTTGTTGATATATAATGGGATAGAATCGCCTGGAAAGAAAATCTCTTCTAGTCGTTTGGCTATACCAATCACTGTTACTTTATCTAAAATTTCTAATTTTTTCAAACTTTCCACCGCCGCATTCAATTGCCCTTTTCCTCCATCAATGATGATCAATTGAGGTAAGGAAAGTCCTTCGTCTATCATTCGTTTGTACCGTCGGTACACCACTTCGACCATCGATGCAAAATCATCCGGCCCCACAACCGTTTTTATATTGAAATGACGATAGTCTCGTTTTGCAGGTTTTGCATTTCTAAAAACAACACAGGAGGCAACCGGAAATGCACCTCCGATATTGGAGTTATCAAAACATTCAATATGCAAGGGCAACCGATCCATTTGTAGATCATCTTGCATGGTTCGAAGAATTCGTTCAGCTGAAGTTTGTTTATTTTGTCGAGTGACTTCTTCCTTTTTCCTTTGCAGTAAATAGTACTTGACATTTTTTTCAGAAAGGTCTAATAACTTACGTTTATCTCCAATTTTTGGGATAGTAATATTGAGGTCGCTTTGCGTTAAAGTGATTGGAAAGGGCACAATAATTTCATTAGCAATGCTATTAAATTTTTCACGTAATCCTGGAATGACAAATTGTAATAAGTCCTTTTCATCATCATCCAAATTTTTAGTCATCTCCTGAGTAAAGGTATTCATCAATGCGCCATTCACTACTTTCAAATAATTTACATAAGCCTGCTTTTCATCAGAAGTAATCGAGAAAACATCTACATCCCGAATCGTCGTACTCACCACAGTAGATTTACCTTGATAATCTTCAAATGCAGTCAGTTTATCTTTTATAATTTGTGCTTTTTCAAATTCTAGGTTTTCTGCAAATCGTTTCATGTCTTCTTTGAAATGCGTTTTGACTGCACCAAAATTTCCTCGAAGCATGTTTTTAATTTGTTCAATTTTCTGATTGTATAAATCTTCTGATTCTAATCCTTCACAGGCACCTTTACAATTTTTGATATGGTATTCTAGACAAACTTTAAACTTATTATTTTGGATATTACTTGCAGATAAATTATGCGTACAGGTTCTCAAAGGAAATAAAGATTTGATCAAATCTAAAATAACCTTGACTCGAAATTTTGACGTGTAAGGACCAAAGTAAACAGAGCCATCACGAATGACGCGCCGCGTTAAAAACACTCTTGGGAATCTTTCTTTTTTGATACAAATGTAAGAATAGGTTTTCCCATCTTTTAACATTACATTATATCGAGGTTGGTACTTTTTGATCAAAGTAGCTTCTAATAACAAAGCATCTGTTTCCGTTTCAACTATAGTCACTTCAAAGCGTTCTGCTCTTTTCACCAATGCTTTTGTTTTTCTTGCTCGATCTTTTCGTTCGCCGAAATAAGAAGCCAATCTACTTTTTAAATTCTTAGCTTTCCCGACATACAATATCGTTCCTTTCTTATCGATGAATCGATAAATACCTGGTTGTTTGGTCAGCGTGGGTGCTATCTTTTTATATTCTTCTGTGGTCATTTATCCGTATTCTAAATACCGTAGATTTTAAATTTTCTTTTCAGCTGTTACTACAAGGTCAATTCCTAGACATCTATTTATTCACTATCTCTCAATTCTTGTTGTACTTTTTTGGGCAATTTGGCGATGACTAAATCATAGGATATATCTAACCATTCAAAAAGGATTTTATCTGGAATCGAATCATCAGTCAGTACAAAGCTCCAATGTTTTTTGCTAAAATAAGAAGGCTCTTGCATAGCAGGATATTCCGCTCGTAAATCTTCAATCGTTGCTGGATGGCATTTAATAGTAAAACCATCAAAGGTACTTAGATCTGTTGCCGTAAACATTTTTCCAAGTACCTTAAAAACCAATAAATCTGGCAATTTCGAGAATGGAATAGATTCTGTCACTCCTTTTTTAGCTAAGCAGTAATCTCGGTATTCTTCGATATTCATATTACTTTTAAGAGGATATTTAAAATCTAATTAAGGGGAATTACTGATCACCAGTCTCTCAAAATAGGATTCGCCTTGATACACCGTTTTCATTAAATAAATGCCAGGTGGATAAGTGGAAAAATCCATATTTGTTACATGAGTATCCATTTCAAATTCATTCATTAATTGTCCATTCATTGAAAAGAGAGCAAGCTGTAATGGTGGTTCCCAAGCTTTCGGCAACTGAATCACCAAGTGACCAAAGCCTGGGTTAGGATATATAAAAAATTGATCCTTTTTACCGGCATTTTCAGATAAACCATCAATCCATTCTGCTAATTTATCTAAATAATTTTGATCCAATATTTTTCGGGATAATGGAGGCATTCTATTACTGCTGAGGCTCGCATCTCGAATCCATAATTCTGACGTAGCATGAGATCCAGGTTTTACAATTTTTTGATTCGCAGGAGACTCTTCACTATTGGTGGAGGCGTTTATTATTTCTTGTAATTCCAGTGGTGTGGTAAATCGAAGATCCATAGTTACATTAGGATGTGCTCCCGGCCGATGACAAGAAGAGCAATTAGAATCTAAATAAGATCGGACACGTACACCAAGATCAATGTTTTCATCATCAATGTGATGTGCTCTCGAATAATTTTCTGGTCTACCAATCCTTTTATCAAAAATATTTAAATCATTCAGATAAGTCAATTGATTGACTGTTTGATTGATGTCTGGATAAAATAATTCTCCATTCAATTGATGGGCTTTTACTCCCAATACAAAATTCGCATTGCTGTTGTGACAAGTCATACATTGATCCCGCCCCGGATATTTCCAAGTTTGTGTAAAGGCTATTTCTCCATCTTCATAAATCGGAAAATTTTTAGAAGTTCCTCCTCCATTCAGTAAGGCATCCGTCCCTTCTTCATTCCAAATATAAGTCAAGCCATAAGCAATCTGGTCTTCTCCTTTTATAAAAAACCGAGTTTCTAATCTTCGAGTGGGACCGTCAGAATTGGTCGTCGTAGGTAGATCAAAATGTTTTATAAAAACAGTTCCTTCTGGAAATTGCCAATCTTTTAAAGATTCAAAATGTATTTGTTCTTCTGGAGAATCATAATGACCATCATTGGGTATGGCTATCCATCGTTTTTTTACAGCACGATCTGACCATAATGGTGCATTTACACTATAAGGTATAAATCCTTGAATGGGTTCTAAGTTATCTAGGTTGTCAAATATTCCTAATTCGGATAATAGTGCTGGAGGATCAGATAAATATCCTTTTTGCTTAAGGCGTACTATTTTACTGGGCTGAAAGAAATCTTTTCCAGTAATGGTAATCAATACTTCTCCATCTGGTTGAGGAAAAATCCCAGTAATACCAGGCGTTTCTGGCAGCTCTGTATCTAGACTACTAAATCCACTAATCAGTACACTATAAGAGACGGCGGTGTCTCCATCTGTGTTAGAAAGGGCCATCAATTTATCTTGCGAGTAATCCGCGAAAATATATTTTCCGTTAAGGTTAGGAAAAGCAGTACCTCTATAAACTCCTCCTCCTATAATACATAAACCTACGTCTCTTCCATACTTAAAAAAAACTCCCTTTTCCTTACCAATAAGATTATCGGGGCGTTGATGCTCTGGTCGTTCTGTATCTCCTTCCATGTAAGGCCATTGCAGATTATCTCCTCGATCTATTTTATTGACTTCTTCAGCAATATTAGAACCTACGTCAGCTAACCAAACTTGATCATTTTCTCGATCATAGGTTAGAGAGTAAGGGCTCCTAACGCCAATAGCGTAAAATTCTTCAAGATGGGTACTATCTGGACTCAACCAAGGGTTGTCGTTTGGGATAGAGTACCCTTGGCTAAAAGTTTCCCAACCATCAAATTCTGATGGAGGTACTTCATAAAAAATAGGTTGTCGTCGAATAGGATGGCTTCGACTAGGGTCATTGTCTACATCAATCCTAAGGACACCACCAAAGAATCCTCCATCTAAACGTTGATTAGATTCTGCTTGAAATTCTGCGCCTCCTTCATCTCCTACAGACAAGTACAAAAATCCGTCTGCACCAAAAAACATCCCTCCGCCATTATGCCAGGAATGTCGATCATATTGTTGGATTAAAATCTCTTCCGAATTTTTATCAAAGGTATTGGTCACTTCATCCCAGGTAAATTTTGACAAGCGATTGACTCCTCTTAATCCCCATACATCTGGTTCTGGTTTGCTCCGATAGAATACAAATAAATGTTGCTTATCAGCTGCATTTGCCATTCCAAATTGAGGATGCAAAGCAATTCCAGTGCTTCCAGCCTCTCCTTTTTTGACGCTCCTGTCCTTGATGTCTAATACCAATTCTTTAGTTTGATCCTTGGAGGAAATACGCCAAACCTCGCCTATTTTACTGAGCACTAAAATGTCTGAAGAATTTGGAAGACTAATGATGCGAAGCGGGGAAGCAACCGTCAGATCTGGCATGTAATCTTCTAATTCCCAAGAACTAGCTTCGCCTGGAACCTTGGAAGAAAAGATGCCATTGGCATAAGGTCCAATACTACCCGGAGGAGAAACTGGTCGAACCAGTAATGATGAGGTAGAGAAAACACTTATCATAAAAACCAACAGTAAAAAACAGATAGACTTCCACATAACTCAAAGCTACAAATTAGAGATTTACTTTAAAAAGATTATAGAACGAAGTTTTGTCTAAAACAGCTCAATTAGCTACAAAAATTAACATAAAGAACCTTAAAATCAAGTTTTTCGAACAGGTAATCATTCTTACAAATACTTCAAAACAAAATTAATCCTGATTATGAATCATTGCAGATTTGCAATCTATATCGATTCACTCAAAAAAAATAGACTGTTCAAAGGATATTCAAACAGTCTACTTTTAGGTAACATATCAAGTATAAAATAGTTTTAAAACATTTTCCCTTGCCCTTTTTTGTCTACGTCAAATTCTATTGAATCACCTGCTTTGAGTTTTCCGTCTTTGGATTTGTTGGTGTTGTCTCGAACATTTGTGATTCTTACATCTTCTAATTTATTTCCAAGTGATTTCCATCCTTTGACGTCTATAAAATCTGCTACTGATAGTTCGTATTCCATCTTTCCAGATTTTTCTTTTACATCATAAAGGATCACTGGATTTTCGTGAACGGAAGCAAAAAACAATTTCGAATATTTATTTTCCGTAAGGAAAGAAAAACGTTGATTGTTTTTAGTCGTTTCTATCTGAAAACGTTTGACCATCGTCCATTTTTTATTCCCATCAAAGTAAACCGCGTTGATGATCATATTCGGATCAAATTTGCTGATATGTATCAATTCTTTCGGATCAAAACGCTTGGTCAAATCGTAGGTCAAAACTTCATAAGAGCCATCTTTATATAAAGCAAAGAAATCTACCCCCGTATCAAAGTCACCTAAAAATAAGCCTCGTTCTTCTGTATTCAAACGACCACTGACTTGATCCATCCATACTTTTTGAGCACCAAGTGTTGACTTACCCATTTCTAATTGGGTTACTTTTCGTACAGGATATTTAGTGACTATATTTCCTTGAGATGCTCGACCTTTGATATCTAAATGATCAAAATCAAAATCAAATATTTTTTTCTTGGCAGTACAACCTTGGCTTAGTTGTACGTTAACCGTCTCAGATTCACCGTTAGGATTTGCAGTCAAATAATGGACTTTAGACCCTTTTGCTCCTTTCGTCAAATGATATTCTTTATCTCGCGTAATCCCTTTTACGTTGAACCGTTTCGCCATCGAACGACCAGATTTAGCATCTACATAGATCATGTTATAAGTCGTTCGCTCATCTCCTTTTTTCCAAACTGCTACATGAAGAATGTCTTTTCCAATGAACACTTTTTCCGACATCCGAACCACTTTCATCACACCATCTTTTCTAAAAACGATAATGTCATCAATGTCTGAACAATCACTAACAAACTCTTCTTTTTTCAATGATGAACCAATAAAGCCTTCTTTACGATTGACATAAAGTTTAGCATTATTCGCTACCACTGCTCGCGCTTTGATCGTTTCAAAAGTTTCAATAGATGTTCGACGTTCTCGGCCTTTTCCGTATTTGTCCAATAATCTTTGATAGTAAGCAATCGCGTATTCTGTCAGGTGTTTTAAATCATGTTTCACCTGTTTCAATTCTTCTTCTAGTTTGGCAATTAACTCATCTGCTTTGAAGGAATTGTATTTAGAGATCCGTTTGATTTTAATTTCTGTAAGGCGAGTGATATCTTCTTCGGTAATGTCTCTTAATAATCGAAGTCGTTTGTCGCCTTTCTTTTTGGCATCTTTTGGAGTGACAACATATTTTTTCAATTCTTTATCAATGGTCGAAATCACTTCTTCCCAAGATTCACATTCTTCAATTTCTCGATAAATTCTATTCTTAATAAAGATCTTTTCTAAGGTTGCAAAGTGAAGTTTTTCTTCTAGTTCTCCTTTTCTAATTTCCAATTCCATTCGGAGCAACTCTTTGGTTTGCTCTGTACAAAGTCTAAGGATTTCGCTAACAGAAAGGAAATGCGGTTTGTCATCAATAATGATACAAGCATTCGGAGAAATCGATATTTCACAATTAGTGAAAGCATATAAAGCATCCATCGCTACATCCGGAGAAATTCCAGGAGCCAAATGGATCAGGATTTCTACATCTTTAGCAGTATTGTCAATGACTTTTTTAATTTTAATTTTTCCTTTGTCATTGGCCTTAATGATGCTATCAATTAAGTTAGTCGTCGTTACGCCGTAAGGCAAATCTTTGACAACTAATGTACTCTTATCTACTTGTTCGATTCGTGCTCGAACTTTTACTTTTCCTCCACGTTTGCCATCATTATAATCGGCTACATTGATTTGACCACCAGTTTGGAAATCAGGATAAATTTTGGTTTTCTTTCCTTGCAATAATTTAATCGAAGCTTTGATCAATTCGATAAAATTATGTGGCAATATTTTGGTGGATAAGCCAACCGCAATTCCCTCCACTCCTTGCGCCAATACCAATGGAAATTTCATCGGAAGATGAATCGGTTCCTTATTTCGACCATCATAAGAAAATTGCCATTCAGTTGTTTGGCCATTGAAAGCAATATCCAAAGCAAACTTAGTCAATCGAGCCTCAATATAACGTGGAGCGGCGGCACTATCCCCTGTTCGAACATCTCCCCAGTTTCCCTGTGCATCGATCAATAAATTCTTTTGTCCTAGGGCAACCAAGGCCGCGCCAATCGCAGCATCTCCGTGTGGATGATATTGCATCGTTTGACCAATTACATTCGCTACTTTATGATAACGTCCATCATCCATTTGCTTTAAAGCATGAAGAATCCGACGTTGTACCGGTTTTAGTCCATCTCCGATACCGGGAACTGCTCTTTCTAGAATAACATAGGAAGCATAGTCAAGAAAATAATCTTGATACATACCTGAAAGCGTAATAATCCCTTCGGTATTTGTTTTTACCTCGGGAGCAGCCATGACTTTCTTTTTATGGACTCCATTCTTTTTACTCATAATTCTTGCTGATATCTATTATTAGTGTTGATAGTGGTTTTGACGTTCTCCAATATATAATTCATGAAATACTCAAATATGGAAGAATTTCGCCGAAGATAAGTGATTTCTATTTTTTACAAAAATCTAACTTTCCTCAAAGGTACAAATTTAAGGTCATTTTATAAAACAATTTGTTTGATTTTAATCAAAAAAGCCTGATTCTCCATTTATTCTTTTTCCACAGTGTGTCTTACTTCAGTAACAAGTCTATTACGTCAATTCCTTGTCAAAATGTCCCCTATTTGCCATTAAAAACAAGTTAAAAAAGGCAATTTCGTTGGAAAACAGCGTTTCGTTTGTAATATTTGTAAGGAAGATTATCCACACTTACTATGAGTTACTATAAAATCATCTAGAAAAACTCAGAAATTAGACCCCATAAAGCGAAAGTCAATCATCAATTTTTTGAGAAATGCTTATAAATATAAGCGTCATCATTCATTTTGAATGTGCTTTTACTACTTCTAATCAAATTACAGATTTTCTCTTAGCAGCAAAATCACCTTTGAAAGCGTTCTAAATAAGCAATGCTCTGATATTCAAAGTATTGTTAACCTTTTATAAGGTAAAATTGAAAGAAGGTAAAGGTTGAAAACTACATAAACCGTTCACCAATGGATATTGCTTTACAATTCCAACAAGAAGAACAGAATTTCATCACTGCTTGCATCCGCAAGGAAAGATGGGCCCAGAAGAAGCTATATGAAGAACATTATGGCAAGATGATGGGTGTATGTCTACGTTATTCCAATAATCGGGAAGATGCGTTAGATATTCTGCATGAAGGTTTTATCAAGGTATTCAAAAATATTTCCAAATACCAAGCTGGTACGTCTATTGCAGCATGGATAAGGAGAATCATGGTGAATACCTCAATCGATTTTTATCGAAAAAATGTTCGTAGAAGAACAGAAGACATTGATAAAGCTTATCACGTAAGTTCTGATGACGCTGACGCCATTAGCTTATGCGGAGAAAAAGAAATTTTGGCTTGTATTCAAACACTTTCCCCAGCTTACCGAGCTGTTTTCAATTTATACGTCATAGAAGGTTATTCTCATAAAGAAATTGCCAATCAGTTAGGCATTACCGAAAGTACATCACGCTCGAACCTGGTTAAAGCGAGATTAAAACTAAAGGCTTTACTCGCAGCCAAACACGTACGACATGGAGAATAAGAATTTTGACAAATACATTAAAGATTTACTCGAAAACATCGAGTCCGAAACTCCTAAAGGAGATTGGAGCTTGATGGAAGAACAGATTCAGGCTGATCCTGAACTAGGTTTTGAAGGAGTAGAAGATTTGGCTTTTGATCAAAGTATCAAAGCACAATTAGAACCAATGGATGTGGCATTCAATGCGGAACATTGGTCTGCATTTGAATCTCATTTGGATGCAGAAATGAACACTCCAGAGATAGAAGATATTACACTTGACGGAATTGTTTATGAAAATCTAGCTGATTTACGTATTCCATACAATCATTCTCATTGGACTTTAATGTCTAATCGTTTGGATGAAGAATTTTCTTTCCGAAGAAAGTTATACAAATATAAAGTGGCTGAATTGGCCTTGATGATCCTTGCTATTTTTACACTTCTTCAATTTTTACCTTTTAAGAAAAAACAGGTAGCTAGTTCACAAGAACAAAGCAAGATAACAACTAATCAATTTTTTGCGAAAGCAAATGAAGTAAATGAAATCGATAAGGAAGAACAAATAGTGAACTTAAATAATACTTCACTTTCTACTAGTGAAGTGAGTCCTTCTACTTCTTCTTTGACAGAAAATGAAACACTTACGATGACGACTCCGCCATCAAGTATCATTCCTACTACAACTATCGAAACGCAACTTTCTGAGTTAACAGAAGTTTCTCAGCAAAACAACTTGGAATCGGAAAATAGAGTTCCTCTTGTCGACCATACCAATTTAGAAGATAATCTGCCCCAAGCGAATGCTATTCAAAGTACTGATACTCCTATGAATATTGAAGCGGCAGATGTTTATACTTTGAATGCCATAGATTTTTATCCTTCTTTCGAATCATTCGAATTTAATTCCTTGGCATATGATCGTCCATTTGAATCTTTGTCGTGCAGTACTTGTGCGAAGAAGGCCCCAGCAAAGATTCGAATTGGAATGTTTTTATCTACGGACTTAAATAAAATTGTAACTCCAGAGCAATTAAGTCAAACTGGTAAAACAGATGGTTATTCTCAATATAGTCTGGATTATGGTGGTGGTTTGACCATTGGTCTGAAATACCAAAAATGGGAAATCGAAACGGGTATTACTTACGCACACATGATTTATCAACCTGAAATTACTCGTTTTACTGCGGGGACATTTATTGGTGGTTATCAAAGTGCTGGATTTGATCGCGTCAATTTGAATATTTTAAAAATACCAGTTAACCTACATTACAATATCAATAACATCGGGAAGTGGCATCTCTATGCAATGGGTGGTGCTTCTGTAAATCTAGTCGTCATCGATCATTATAATGTTACGACTACAACTGTAGGAACAACGTCGGTACCTCGACCCACTTCTTCTAGTACTCGTTCTCCCAATATTCCTGAGACTTCTAAGTATGATGGACTTTTTGAAGGCGGTCAATTAGTAGATAATCGTTTTTATACGGCTAATATCGGTTTAGGCTTAGAAAGATACCTAACTCCTCGATGGAGCATTTTTGTACAACCTGTTTATCAATATCAGTTTGTTAAAGATGGTATCGGTCCTAATGATGATCGTTTCCATACGATGTCGATCCAGCTAGGTGCTAAATCATCTTTTAAATAAGGTGATCCATAATTAAAAATAAAAAAGGGAATGAGGTAAAACTTCATTCCCTTTTTTATTTTCATCACTTAAATGAATACTTTGCTATCTAAACTTTATAATCTTTTGGCTTCGTCTCTAATTAGAATTTTGAATGAACCAAACGAAATCATTTAGCTTACAATGTCTTTTTTACCATTATATTTTTTAGCTGATTATTGAGTTCCTTTTCAATCAGTAAATGGCCTTCCTCTAATAAATATAAAGTCGCGCTGGGTAAATCTTTGCTGAATTTTTCACCTAATTTTGCAGGGATAATTTTATCTTTTAAACCCATGAATATCGCTGTGGGAATTTCTTGTTCTTTGATTATTTTTTTCACCTTATCTACATCGACTTGGAAAAAAGGCATTGACAACCAAAAAAGAAAAAGTCGTTCCATCCGTTTAGGATTACGAAGTTGTAATTGAAAAAAGGCAAGGCTGTGATTGGGTAAAAGTCGGAGACTATTCAAGCCTTTGGCTAAGGTCAATATTATAGTAGGCGACTTCATTGATTTCTTGATCAGTTTCCTGAAAAATAGAGGCATTCTTCTAATTGGAGCGAAGGATCTTGTTTTCAATCCATCAGATGCTAATAAGTATAGGTAAGTCAGTTGCGAACTAAATACTGGGATCAGTTTTAATACCACTCGTCCTCCAAAACTATGTCCCATCAAAGCAAATTCTTTTTTATTTTCTTTTGTTAAAATGAGTTGAATAATCGTCTCGAATAAATCAAGAGAGAATTGCTCATGTGGCCATTTGGTTTCCCCATGTTGAGGAAGGTCAATGATATAAACAGTATATTTTTTTTCGAGTGAGGTTTGTATTTTTAAAAAAGTCGTTGCATAATCTCCATAACCCGGAAAGGCGATCAGAAGTGCTGTGCCTGCTCCAAATTTCAAACTATGAACAGGATTGGATTGGTATTCGAAAAAAATAGATTGCATGGAATCGAGATAAAATAATTTTCTTTTTTGAGCCTCGTTTTAACAACAAAATAAATTTGATGTGACTTTAATTATCCAAACCATCCTCTCTTATTATTTTTTCATTTTCAATGTTTTCACTTTTTATTTCTGCTTCAGATTTTACTTCGTCAGTAAGATTGATTGCTTCCGCTATCGGTAATTCTTTTGCCTCAATTTCGATCACTTCTTTTTCTACCATAATATCTTGATACAAAAGATTAGCGCTTCCTAAATTCAATAATTTCGTTCCGATCCGTGCAAAAATAAAAGCTTGGCCAATTGCAAAACTTAATGCAATCGTACTCTCTGTTTCCGTAGTCGAAGGATTTAAAAACAAGTACGCAGCAAGGAGTCCTATGACTGTTAATAAATTCAACAGATATAAGAAAAATGCCGGAAAGAAATTTTTAAATACCAAACCAAAAGATTGCCACATGGGAAAAGTCAATACTCCTTTATCTTGATGGACGACATGGATTTTTGAATAATCATGAATCATAAAAAAGATAGATGCAAAAAATAAATAAATTGGAATTGCCATCTTCAACGTATCATACATGAAAACCTCGGTATCCCAATCTCCAGGATTTCCCAATATCGCTTGTACCAAACCAACAAAAAGCGCAAAAAATACTCCATGAATGATTAAAAAATAAAACGTCAACCTGAATAATCGCCAAAAGTAATAGGTACAACCACTCCAAAATGTTCGGAAAGAAAATTTCTCTTTTGATCTTTTAAAAACTTCTAAAATTCCTCCTGTCAAAAAGATGGAAAATAATAAATAAAGTAAGGTCAAGAAAAACGACTGGTTCAATATCACAATCACTGCACGACCAAATTGATTCATAAAATCTTGAAAAATAGTAAAGTCCAAACCAGGCAATAATTTTTCAATGGCTTTTGAATTACTTAGTTTACTATCGACTAAATTGAATAGTGGAAAAGCCGCAACTAGGGCGAAAATAAAATTGAATAAAAAGAGCAACGACCACATGCCGAACTTTCTAAACATCAACCACCAAGCTTTAAAATAGGCTATAATAAATCTCATTGTTTTTTTCGTTTTTCAGTTACCAAAGAATAGTTAAGCACTGTTTAAAACATCATTTGCTTAAATCAAAAAGCTAATCGTCTGCATCGCATTTTGCACCCAAAACATAAACTTAGTCATGTACTTTTTTAAAACAGTTGGCTCTTTTTTGATGGTATAACTATTATTGATGTAATTGACATCAATGGCAATTTTATTTTCTGGATCAACTTCGGCCCATTCTATTTTATTCGTTCCCGAATAGGTGAAATCAAAAGTTCTCGCTTTCCCATCCCAATGTTCTACTATCTCTTTCCCATCTTCAAAATGAATCAAAACATCTACCGGCATCACCACTTCACCCAAGCGATGAAGAATGACTTGTGAGGTATAAAAATCATCCGCTTCATCTTCCATTTGTTCCCCTTCCTCTATAGTTACCCAATCATTTTTATCTGTAAAAACACCAAGGTCTGATCGTTTTTTTCGATTCCTAATCGATGCCACTTTATAGTCACAAATATCCGTTCCATATAATACCTGATCAAAAAACCAATCCATATTTTGACCAAATCGATTACCATGATTTTTGCGAACGACATCATTCACCACTTTTATAAAATCAGGCGCACTTGGATGTTTGAATCGCCATTGTTCAAAATAGGTTTTCATGATTTCGTCCATCGTCTCTTGACCTAGCAGACCTTCTAAAGTATACAACCAGGTAGATGTTTTATTGTAGGTAATCGCTCCATAACCACCATGTTTGAATTCCCAAACTGGTCGAACATTTTCAGCAATTTTTGGATTAGGTAAAGCCACATAACCTTGACGACTTTGCTGTCCATCTCCGATTTCCAAACCATACATATCTAGGAAAGAAGTTTTTTCTCCATAGTAATGATCCATGATCCGGTTTTCAAAATAAGAGGTAAATCCTTCATCCATCCACGGCTCTTCAAACTCATTGGTAGCCACCATCTGCATGAAATATTGATGCATGATTTCATGCACAGTAACGATCTCGACCGTCCGTATCCCTTCTGGCATATTGGCCCATCCTCCAGTCGTCACTAAGGTTGGATATTCCATTCCGCCAGAGCGAGCTCCATGCACTGGTGGACATACTAAAGTCAACGTTTTATAAGGATATTTTCCTAAATATTTTTCAGTATAATCCAAGGTTTGCTTCGCTGAGATTAAGTGCCGTTCTGCTAATCCTGCATGTTCGGGATAAGTCAATACTCGAAGTTCAACATCCTTCCATTTATCTCGTGCTTCCACAAAGTAAGGAGAAGCCGTCCAAGCGAAATCAATGACATCTTCTAATCGGTATCGATATGTTTTTTGATTCCCATTGAGTTGTAAATCTTGTAAACTTCCGCTCGCTCCAACGCTATAATCTTTAGGAACGGTAATGTCTACATTATACACCCCAAAGTCAGCATAAAACTCTGAACTAGCATGAAACTGATGACAATTCCATTGTGCTTTTTCTGCGTATCGAATCCCATCAGATTCTAAAACTCCAATTTTAGGAAACCATTGCACGACAAAATGATAGTCTCGAGCATAGCCCGTTCGAGAATGAATTTTCGGCAACTTAGCCGTAAAATCAATGGTCAAATCAATACTTTGCCCAGGAGCCAATGGTTGGGCCAAATCATAAGCCACGACGGTTTGATCTTGTTCATTGTCATCATCTGGTTGAATGTATCGCATACTTCCAGTTAAGTCATTTCCATTCATATCTACCATCCGGTCAACATCGATCCAGCCCCAAATATTTTCCGTTCCATCTTCGTCTGATGGCAAACTCCAAAAGCCTTTCCGTTCTTTATAGAAAGTCGATTGTGTATTTTTAAAGGCGTTTAAATACAAATGAAATTGAAGCTCAGTGATCGATTCATTAGAAGTATTTTTCCAGTGCAATACTTGTTGACCATCCAACATTTTTTTGACTGGATCTAAAGTTACTTTAATGTCGTAGTTGGCAATTCGAGGAGAAAGAGGAGTAGTAAAAATAGGATCTTGGGCTTGAGTTCCAAATGTCCAACAAATAAACATTAGGTAAAAAAAACTTTTTACATATTTCATAGACTGCTGTTTTTCAACTTCTGTTGAATCCATTTTTTATAAATTTCATGGTGAAAATAATAAAAAATGATACTCATTAGGTCATTGAAATGTTTTTTCGTCAGATTTAGTCCTTCGATTTCAACTTTAGCCTTGTCGATAAATTCAAGTCCATATTCATTTTAACGGAGTGGTCCCCCTAGCCTTCATTCGAACTTCAAGGCTCAGGTGGATCATCAATCGGAATTAAATAATTCCAATCTCACTTTTTAAAAAAGAACATCTAAAAAGAAAATTAACACAAAAAG
This sequence comes from uncultured Saprospiraceae bacterium, assembly GCA_964441245.1. Lineage (GTDB taxonomy): Bacteria > Bacteroidota > Bacteroidia > Chitinophagales > Saprospiraceae > JALZUU01. Next base: position 51,896 of record CAYTVR010000015.1, read on the forward strand.
CGCTTGAATTATTCCTAATTGTTAAGAATATTAACAACTTTAACAATCTCACATAGGCTATTTTAAGCAATAGAAATAACTTTTTCCCCTATATTGATATCCAAACAAAGCATCCATTTTTATGAAAACTATTATCAATTATCTACTTGTATTTCTTTTTATATCGGCTTGTGCCAATCCTCAAAAATTATATGATAGTGGAGATTATCAAAGCGCGCTCATCAAAAGTCAAAAACGCTTGAAAAGTGGTAAAATCAAAGAACAACATGTTCAGACTTTCAAACAATCATTTCATGCCGTGATCGATCAAGATGCTGCAGAAGTCATTAGACTTAAGGCTAAAAATGAATCTGATATTTGGCCAGTCATTTATACCAAAGCGACAGAGATTGAGGAACGACAAAAAGAAGCAAAAATCATCCATGATCGCCTTCAAGAAAACGGATTTAATTTAAACCTTGATTGGTATCCCATAAATGAACTTTTAGAGGAATCTAGTCAAAAAGCAGCACAATACTATTATGATTTGGCTATGGAATATCTCCCTTCTGCTAGAGCAGGAGATCGCTTGAATGCAAGGGAAGCACATGGCATATTAGACCAATGTAAATATTATGATTTCAATTTTAAAGACGCGACTTCTTTGCAAGAAGAACTGTATGATTTAGGCACTACGCATTTGATTCTTCGAACCAATTCAGGTGATATAGAGGAAAATTTTGCGGAAAGTTTGTATGAAGAAATACTGGATGATGTGTATTTCCCTTACCGGAAAGATTGGCAAGTGATACATCTTAAAACTCCAGAATCCTTTCCTTTACACTATCAGTTAGAATGGGTCTTTAAAAATCCAGCAGTTAGTTTTAATAGCGAGGACAAAGATGTTTGTGAGATTGAAAAAGAAGTGGAAGATGGATATACTGAAGAAGAAGTTTGGAATGAGCAAGACTCTGTTTATGTCATAGAAAGAACGCCAAAGTTTAAAACCATAGAAGTAGCGGTCACCACTTTCGTACAATACAAATCTGCTAACATGGATATCTCCCAACGATTAGTCGATTTAAGTACTAAAAAGACCCTTGATGAAGCGAATTTTAATGAAGATGTGGAATGGTCCAATACTTATTCCAAAACAAATGGCGATTTAGCCGCTTTAGATGGTCAATGTCCTGTGGCCGGAGGATCTTGTGCTATGTATCCTTCCGAAAACACCTTATTGGAAATGGTAGCCCGAGAAATGCGTTATCATTTATTAAGACAGTTGGATGATCCGGTGGATTGATGGTTGCTTAGTTGTTGTTGTTGTTGTTGTTGTTTTGTACTTGTTTTTTGCTCTAGCATATTTTTCTATTGCATCAAAAAAAGGCTGACTTATCACCAACGACTAGCCACCTTTATCTAGTATTCATATAATCAATGGCTAGATTACACAAGGATTGGACACCTAATTTCATCCCACTTTCATCTATAAAAAAATCAGGCGTATGGTGCGGTGGTACTGTAAATACATCTTGTCCTTTTGGCATTCCGCCAAGGAAAAAATAAAACGCAGGAACTTGTTGCGCATAAAAAGAAAAATCTTCTGCTCCTGTACTTGCTGGAAATAAATGCACATTGTCTTCACCCGCTATCCTAAACAAAGTGGGAATCATCTTGCGAGTCAAGTCAAGATTATTGAATGTTACAGGATAACCCACTTGGATATCCACATCAACGCTAGCTCCTGAACTCTCTGCAATTTTGGTGGCAGTTAACCGAACTTTGTCGTGAATAATTTTTTGCATATCAGTATCCAAGGTTCGAATGGTACCAATCATTTCCACTTCCTCTGGAATGATATTACTTCGGACACCTCCTTGAATTTTTCCGACACTAATGACTGCAGCCTCTCTCGTCAATTCTGTTTGTCGACTAATGATCAATTGTAAGCCTTGCATGATCTGGGCGGCCACAATAATGGGGTCTACTCCACTCCAAGGTCGAGAACCATGCGTTTGTTTTCCTTTAACTTTAATGACAAATCGATCCGAAGCAGCCATTGTACCTCCTGGCTTGTACCGAATTTTTCCTACCTCTAAGCCAGAACTAATATGTAGACCAAAAGCAACTTCCACTTGAGGATCATTTAATACGCCTTCCTTCACCATTAATTCCGCTCCACCTTCTTCTCCTGGAGGTGCTCCTTCTTCGGCTGGTTGAAAAATAAAAACAATCGTACCTTTTAATGTTTTTTGCATTCCTGCTAAAACTTCAGCTGCGCCCATCAACATCGCTACATGTGCATCATGACCACAGGCATGCATCACACCTACTTCAGCACCGAGATAAGTAGATTTCACTTTCGATGCAAAGGGTATATCCACTCTTTCTGTCACTGGCAAAGCATCCATATCTGCTCTTAATGCTACTACCGGGCCCGGCAAAGCTCCTTTTAATATACCAACGACTCCGGTATGTGCTACTTTCGTTTTGACTTTAATACCTAAGTTTTGAAGATGTTTTGTTATTTTTTCAGCCGTTTTAAATTCTCTGTTGGATAATTCCGGATTTTGATGAAAATCTCGCCTCCATTCTATCACTTTAGTTTCTACCGCATCAATCCGATCATTCAAGGATTGAGCATTCATAGTAAGTGATAGTAATAAAAATACAGCCAATAAAATTGTCTTGTTTTGTTTGAAAAACATATTCTTCGTTTTTGGTCATAGAGATAAGATCATCCTTAATTCAATGATGAATAAGCGATGAAGCTTTTTTTAAAACAATAAGGAGAGGAACGTCGTCTAGGTAATCAACTCAAAATATTAAATCCTATCTGGAGTTATTATTTAACTTGTTTCAAAAAGTAGATGTATATATTTTCGATGTGTGCAAAAATTGGAACTTAATTCTTTGAGTAGTCTTTATTTTATTGAATACTCAAATATAATATTTTTCTAATAAGCATTATTATTATCTTTACAGAAATGAATATAGAAGACAAAAATACTTTTGAGCTATTGTATGAAGACGATCGATATGTCGTCATCAATAAGCCTTGTGGCATCATGGTTCATCGAACTAAGATCAGTGAAGATACTCGTTTTGTTTTACAGCTTTTACGCAATCAAATCAAACAACATATTTTTCCCGTACATCGCTTGGATCGGGCTACCTCGGGTGTTTTGGTTTTTGGAAAAGATCGCGAAGCTGCGGGTTTTTTGTCGCAACAATTTAGAAATCAAAAGGTGGATAAAAAATATGTGGCCATCATTCGTGGATATGTGGCTGAAAGCGATACCATTGATTATCCAATTGCCAAGTCTCCACGCCATGAAGCTCAACAAGCGATTACTCATTATAAAAAAATCAGTGAAACTGAAATGCCTTTCGCTGTTAGTCGTTACCCAACTTCTCGATATTCACTGGTAGAAATAAAATTAGAAACTGGCCGAAGGCATCAAATTCGCAGACATTTTGCGCATCTCCGACATCCCGTTATTGGTGACAGAAATCATGGAGATTGTAAACATAACAATTACTTTCAAGCCCATTTAGATATTCATCGAATGTTATTGCATGCCGCAGAATTTCAGTTTACTCATCCAGGATTAGAAGATCCATTGCTAATCAAAGCTCCATGGAATGAAGCATTTGAAAAGGCCAAACAGCTTTTAAAATTATGATTTTTTCGCTTGAATATTTTCTAAATCTACTCCTTTCGCTTGAGCGAAAATAAATTTCTTAGTCCCAATAGAAAAGAACATAAAAACAAAATCAGTATAAAATGGCATTCTATTTGCCTTTTAAGAAGAGGTTAGCCATCAAATGGCGAACAATTTACATAACTGATGATTAAAAAATATATTCCACGACTTTATCCCTTCCTGTTTGTCGTCTTCCTTTTATTGTTTCCCTTTTCTTTTCTGGCTGCTCAGGAAACACAACCCCTTATCCTAGCTTCACAAACGTCTATGATTCAACAATTCGCTATGGGCACCAAATCGGAAACATTCCGGGATTTAGTGTTACTGCACTTCCATCAAAAATTTAAATATAAAAAAAGTATCTGTCGTCAAAAGATAGGTAAGAATACTTGTCCAAGTATTTCTAAAAGCCCTTTATTTATTAAGGATTCTTCTCAAATTGGTCATCAAATCGATAATTTACGACGCATTTATACTAAATCCGGAAACATCGTTTATCAGATCAATAATGATGGTGTTTCTATGAAATTTTATCTGACTCAATATTTTATGAGTCAACCTTGATTTTAAAATTAGTTCGCTTTCTTCATACAATGATAAACTTCTGCAAGGTCT
>CAYTVR010000016.1:0-54587 GCA_964441245.1 uncultured Saprospiraceae bacterium
GAGGGTGTAATCGGAAAGATCTGTAGAATCCCATTGTTCAATACGACTACCACTAGGCTGTAGCCGAATTTTGAAAGCTTTGATCTCGACACTTGGTATTTGATAGATCGTATCAGACTGTCCTTGCAGTCCGATAGGAATCAGACAACAAAAAAACAAAATAATAAAAGACCGAAAATAAACCATCTGCCGAATTAAAGAAGCGAAAATGTATCGGAGATGAGTGAGATGAAGAAAGGAGGATTGATTGGAATAGTTAACGTATCAACAACGATAGTGCTGATGCATCAATTTATCAATGCCAAGCTTGGTTCACCCGAAACCTTTCCTCCGAAAGTTACAAAGTTATTGCGTTGGCAGGTCTTCTGGCTCACTCCATTTTTTAACACCTTCCCACCCGTACGGGCAGTGGTTTTGAAATTAATCATTGTTAAAAAATTGGATGACGAAAAAAATCAATCATCCTGAAGCTTACAGCAGCGGGGACTGCTCCAGATTTTCACTGGATTCCCTTTTAAATTTGACAGTTTAAATGTACTCAAAATTATAATTTCTTGAGTAATATTAAGTCAAATACCGAAGCGCGCTGCAAAGGTAGTAAGAAAAATGAGACTTTATAGTGTTCAGGTGTGATAGTACTTTGAAAAAGAAATTTTGAATGGTCCTAAATCGCGATATTTTTCGATAGGAGGCCATTCAAAATTCAATTATTCTCGCATTCAAAATTACAGATAATTGAGGATAGGTAACTGAGAATGTTTGTTGCTTTTAGCTTCAGTGATTAAAAATACTATCTTTTAACCCATTTCTTTTAGAAAATTTATAGGATAATTGTTTTTTTGTATCAAACAATCTCGTAGTTTACAAGTCCTAAAGAAGTCAAAAAAAACGATTATGAAAAACCTAATTGGCTTACAATATTTTTGCCTAGTTATTGTACTTGGGCTTTTTTCTTGTAGTCAAAATCAATATGAAATAGCAGAGGAAATTGCCAACCAACTTCCAGCAACAATAGATTATAATTTTCATGTAAAACCCATCTTATCTGATCGTTGTTATTCTTGTCATGGTCCCGATGAAAAAACGAGAAAAGCTAACTTTAGGCTGGACCTTGAAGAAGATGCATTGGCTAAACTGACTAGTGGGACTAATGAACATGCTTACGCCATTTACAAAAAAAAACCAGGAAAAAGTGAATTAATTAAAAGGCTTTATACTGATGACGAGGATTTGATGATGCCTCCTCCTGAATCCAAATTATTGGTCACAGAATATGAAAAAGCTATTTTGCAAAAGTGGATTGAACAAGGCGCAGAGTGGAAACCACATTGGTCTTTTACCCCTCCAAAAAAATCCTCTCTTCCAGAAGTAAAAAATAAAGCTTGGGTGCAAAATGATATTGATCATTTTGTTCTCAATCGGATTGAAAAAGAAGGACTGGAAAATGCACCACGAGCCGATCAAGAGCGATTACTTCGTAGAGTGTATCTAGATTTAACAGGTTTACCACCGACTGTTGAAGCCATGGATCATTTTCTAAATGATCAAAATGAAAATGCATTTGAAAAGGTAGTCGATCAATTATTAGCAACAGATGCTTATGCAGAACGACTGACTCTAGATTGGCTCGATGTGGCAAGATATGCAGATTCACATGGTTTGCATGCAGATGGTTGGAGAGATATGTCAGCCTGGAGAGATTGGGTGATTCAAGCATTTAAAGAAAACAAAACTTACGATCAATTTATTATTGAACAAGTAGCAGGGGATCTTTTACCAGATAAAAATCGTGAGAAAATTCTAGCAACAGCTTTCAATCGTAATCATCCGATCACTTCAGAAGGAGGGGTCGTCGGAGAGGAATATAGATTGGAATATGTTTTTGATCGAACGAGTACGGTAGCTACCGCCTTCATGGGAATTACCATGGCTTGTGCTAGATGTCATGATCACAAATTTGATCCGATCAGTCAAAAGGAATTTTTTCAGATGTCTGCTTTTTTTAATAATATCCAAGAGTTGGGCATGACTGGAGATGACGGAAATTTTGGCCCTTTACTTTTACTGCCAGACGATTCGACTCAATTGAAATTAGATGAATTGGCTCAGTCTGTTTCCGAAAAAAAGACCCTTTTGGCAACAGAAGTTTCTAACCTTGAAGCGAGCAAAGAATTTATTCTTTCGTTAAAAAATGAAAGTTCCAAATTGCCCAAACCTGATTTTTACTTTCCACTGGAAAAAATAACAAGAGGAACTGTCAGAGGAAAGAAAGACACGCAGATGGCGGATCTGAATAATAAGACGTCGATCGTAGGTGAAGTTGAGATAGTAGATGGGAAAGTTGGAAAAGCATTTCAATTTGATGATGGATACAAAACCATGTATCTCCATGGTGCTGGAAATTTTGATGTACATCGTGGATTTACAATTAGCACTTGGATGAATACCGATAAATCAAGTCTAAACGAATCACAAACGCTTTTCGGAACGGCAGGAGAAAAAGATAATTTTTGGAGAGGTTGGGATTTTTTCATTGATTCGACAGGGCATCTTTCTGCTCGCTTGATCTCTACTTTGCCCAACAATTTAATTCAGGCAACCAGCTCCGAGAAAATAAAAATAAACGAATGGACTCATGTGGCTTTGTCTTATGATGGATCGGGAAAAGCTGCTGGTTTGCAAATTTACCTCAATGGTATCCCTTGTCAGATGAACACGAATTTCGATAACTTGTATAAAAATATACGAACACTTTCGAGTAAGAAAAAGGAAAATTATAGAAGTGTAAGAGTGGCTAAAAGTAATAGAATGTTTACGGGCGAGTATGGAATTTTTTCAGGTATGATTGATGACATAAAAATATTTCACCGACGAATCAGTCATTTGGAAATATTACAATTGATAAAACCAGATGAAATCGCAGCAGAACTCGCCTCCAATCCTGAAAACATGGATCAGGAGATATTACTAGATCACCTTAATTGGACGGCTAGTCCGCAAACAAAATCTTTACGAAAAGAATTGGCTAATGTCATTGCAGAAAAAATCAAAATAACAGATCCGGTGGAGGAAATTATGGTGATGCAAGAAATGAAAGAAGCCCGCTCTATGTACATTTTAGATCGAGGCAGTTACGAATTTCCTACAGAAGAAGTCGGTCCAAATACCCCAAAAGCTATTTTTGATTTTCCAGATGATTTTGAAAAAAACCGTTTAGGATTTGCGAAGTGGTTGGTCGATAAAAGAAACCCACTCACTGCGCGCGTTACCGTTAATCGGTATTGGCAAATGATCTTTGGAAAAGGCTTGGTGGAAACGCCTCAGGATTTTGGTATTCAAGGATCACTACCTTCTCATCCAGATTTGTTGGATTATCTTGCGGTAGACTTTATGGAATCAGGATGGGATGTAAAAGCATTACTCAAAAAAATAGTGACCTCTGCTACTTATCAACAAAGTTCTAAATCAAGTATTGAAACTAAAGAAATTGATCCATATAACAAATTACTTGCACGTGGACCTTCTTATCGTCTACAAGCAGAGATGATTCGAGACAATGCCCTTGCTGCTTCTGGATTATTGAAAAGAAAAGTTGGTGGAGGGAGTGTCCGACCTTATCAGCCCGATGGACTATGGGTAGAAAAAGCGAATTTTTCCAAAAGACTACTTCGATATAAAACAACATCGGGAGATAGTTTATACCGACGTAGTATGTACACCTTCATCAGGCGAACAAGTCCACACCCAGCGATGTTGGCCTTTGATGCGCCCGATCGATCTGTCTGTACAGTGAAAAGAGAAAATACAAATACCCCCTTGCAAGCTTTGGTATTATTAAACGATCCTCAGTTTATGGAAGCCGCAAAAGCATTGGCTGTCCGAGTTCAAGAAGAACGTACGGATGATCTTCAAGCACAATTAGCATTAGCTTTTCGATTGTTGACCGCAAGGAAAGCATCATCGGAAGAACTACAAGTATTTTCAGAGTTTTACCATTGGCAATTCGAAAAATTTAATACTAATCCATCGGCGGTTAAACAACTATTAGACATTGGTCAATTTCAAGTGCCTCAAGAAAATGAGTTGGTAAAAACGGCTGCTTTGACCTCTGCTATTTCAACCATCATTAGTCACGACGAATCTTACACCAAAAGATAAAAACTATGAATGATCATTGTCACGAATACGAAAAACAATATACTAGAAGAGATTTTTTAAGTAAAACGAGTCTTGGTTTAGGAGCGATTACTTTAGCTTCGCTAATGAACCCTGGAAAAATATTTGCTAATGCTATTCCAACTAATGACATTCCAGGAACTCATTTTACACCAAAAGTGAAACGGGTGATTTATCTTTTTCAAAGTGGAGCCCCTTCTCAAATAGATTTATTTGATTATAAACCATTGCTCAATAAAATGAATGGTGAAGAGTTGCCTGAATCAGTTAGAGGAAAGCAACGGCTGACGGGGATGTCGTCAGGTCAAGATTCCTTACCTTTGGCAGGTTCCCATTTTAAGTTTAAACAACATGGTCAGTCGGGCGCTTGGTTAAGTGATCTTCTTCCATACACTTCGCAAATATCCGATGAATTGACTTTCATTAAATCGATGTACACGGATGCGATCAACCATGATCCTGCGATGACTTTTTTACAAACTGGTTCGCAACTTCCAGGACGACCATCCATCGGATCATGGGTCAATTATGGCCTTGGATCAGACAATGAAAATTTACCGGCCTTCGTAGTTTTGGTTACCAAAAATAAATATGGCCAACCACTTTACTCTAGGTTATGGGGTAACGGTTTTCTACCTTCCCAATTTCAAGGTACCCAATTTAGAGCGGCCAAAGATGCAGTCCTTTATCTCAATAATCCTCCAGGTATAGATAAAATGGATCGCCAAAAGCAAATGGAATTTTTAAAAAGAATGCAAGAAATTCAATATGCGAAAGTCGAAGATGAGGAAATTAAAGCTCGAATGGCTCAATATGAAATGGCCTATCGGATGCAAACTTCTGTCCCTGAAGTGATGGACTCCAAAGGGGAGTCAGAACATACCTATAAATTGTATGGTGAAGATTCTCGAACACCAGGTACTTTTGCTGCCAATTGTTTGCTTGCAAGAAGATTGGTGGAACGAGGAGTAAAATTTGTTCAGCTATATCATCAAGGATGGGATCAGCACAACAATTTACCTAAACAAATTAAGAATCAAGCTAGGGAAACGGATCAGGCATCTGCAGCATTGGTGATGGATTTGAAACAGCGTGGTTTGTTAGAGGATACCTTGGTCATTTGGGGAGGAGAATTTGGTCGAACCAGTTATTCGCAAGGACAGTTGACGAATACTAATTATGGAAGAGATCATCATCCGAGATGCTTTACTGTATGGATGGCAGGAGGAGGTTTGAAGAAAGGATTTTCGCTTGGAGCAACAGATGATTTTAGTTATAATATTACACAAAATCCCGTACATGTACATGATTTTCAAGCTACGTTATTACATTTGTTGGGCGTTGATCACGAACGATTAACTTACAAATCTCAAGGACGTCGTTTTCGTTTGACAGATGTACACGGTCATGTGATTAAAGAAATTTTAGCATAAAAAAAGTTCAATATAACATTACTATGATTTTACTTGCCAATGATCTGAGTGCTTTTATTGGTCGTTTTCATCCATTGATTGTTCACTTACCCATCGGATTTATTACGATGGCCGTCCTTCTGCATTGGCTTTCTAGAAAAGAAAAATTTAAAAACTTAAAAACGGCAATGCCAACGATTTTACTCTTGAGTGCATTGACGGCATTTCTTTCTTCCTTCCTTGGATGGTTGTTGGCGGGCAACGGAAATTTTGCGCCCAATATTTTGACTTTACATAAATGGTCCGGTTTTACTTTGGGGCCACTTGCTTTATTGGCTTGGTGGAAATATCGTCAAGACAGTACAAGCAGGATTAGCCATTTTATCATTTATGGAATGTTTATCGTTTTAGGATTCAACGGACATCAAGGAGGTAGTTTGACACATGGGCCTAATTATTTATTGGAAAAAGCTCCGACTCCAATCGCATCGCTTTTGGGATTTTCAAAACCAGCAGAAATGGAAACAGAATTATCTAATAACTTAGATTCCATTTTTGTATTCCAAGAAATTATTCATCCTTTTCTGATTGAAAAATGTCAGGATTGTCATAATGAAAAAGGAGCAGAAGGAGATTTAATTATCACAACAGTAGAGGGAATAAAAAAAGGTGGATCAGAAGGTCTTGCTTTTGTAGGTGGTCAATTAAAAAAAAGTGAAATTTATCAAAGGTTGATATTGCCTCAGTATGACATTCGTTTTATGCCGACAAGCGGAAAAATGCCACTGACTTTTAATCAAATAAGAATTTTAGAATGGTGGATTCAGGAAGGAGCTGAATATCAAAAACCACTTAGCGAGATATCTGCGCCCAAAGACATCAAGGAATTGCTTGAAGAGGAATATGGTATTCCTGCAAAACCACTTGATTTTGTAGATAGAGTAAAAATTGCACCTAGCGATCAAAATATAATTACCACATTACAAACTCTTGGTTTCAACATAAAACCACTAGCTCCTGGACATGCGCTATTGGATGTCAGTATTGAAGGTGATTCATTGGATTTGAAAGAACTCATTCCTATTCAATCCAATATTACTTGGCTGGATTTATCTGGGATAAAATGGTCTTTAGCATCTTTGGAAATTTTAAATTCCTTTCAAAATCTAAGTAGATTAAAATTGGATCAATGTGAGTTAAGCAATGATGATTTTCCTAACTTAGAACAATTGGAACATTTAGAGTCGTTGAATATTTATAAAAATAACTTGGATGATACCGCTATTGAAAAGTTAGTGGAACTCGCCAGTTTAAAAAATCTATACTTGTGGGAAAATAATTTTACTGACTCAGGAATTGAATCCTTAAAAAGTAAACGACCCAATTTAGCAATCGATAATGGTTTTCAGTTTTTAGAGGAGGAGGGAGGATAGTGTTAGTGTATTAGGGTGCTCCGATCGCGGAAACTTTAACACCAGAACACCAAAATACTAGTACCTAACTAAAGTTTGAATCGCTTTTATGTTTCCGTTTTGATCTGTTATTTGGATGGCGTAAATCCCGGAGGAAAGTGCATCTGTTTTTATTTGAAGAATTGAATTCTGTAGTTTTCTGGTCTTTACTTTTTTTCCATTAATATCAAAAATGTTGACTTGAGCGGGTAGGCCGCCTTGCCAAAATATTTGGAAAAAATCACGACTTGGATTGGGAGTGATTTGTAAAAGCGATGTTGTCGGAATGTGATTTTGTGTAGCGGTAGTTTCATTAATTGTTAGTGTGAAAACAACTGGTAAATGATCAGACATAAATCGGAGTGTTTTAATCATTCCAAATGGTACTTCATTGCCGGTACCGCAATCGAGCAAATCCTGATTGTAGCAAGTTCCATTATTACCGAGTGCTTTATAAGTGTCTTCGACATAGGATAAAGAAGATTGTTGATCCATTAATTGGTCGGATAATAAGACAAAATCAAAACGATCATCCAAGCCACCACCAGATCCATTCCCAGGACTATTGGTACGAGTCGACTGCGTATAGACTTCGAAATTGTTAAAACCATTGGTGGCCCAACCGGGCATGTCGATTGGATCGTGTAAGGTATTGCTTCCGTTGTCACTCAACAGTTTTTGATAAGCAGGTTCACTTCCGTGATATACATTAAAATCCCCACCGGCGATTACTCGAGAATGAAGCGATAAATTTCGTATATGATCATGCCAAAATTCAGCCATGCCCAAACGAAGGTTTTCATTGGTGGAACCTTGCGAAGATTTTAGATGCGAAACATAAACATGCAAAAAAGGATCGTTGGAAGTCGCAAAGCTTGGATCAAGTAAACTTAATTTAAAATAATTGATATCTCGATAATCGGTGACAATGGTTTGTTGATCTACCAAAACAAAAAGATCCTGATTAAAAACCAAATTTTGTTGCAAACGCCAGTCATTAGATGGATTTGCAATTTGTTCGACGTAAGTCCCACTTGCAAAATTTCCCATGTTGGCATTCATAGAATTGACGATATCGATCAAGCCTTGTTCGCTTTTTAATTCTTGAACCAAAAGTAAATCTGGTTGGTAATAATCTAGAATTTTTTGTAAAGTATCCACTCGATCTATGCCTCCTGCTTCTGGAAAGGTCAAGAGATTGTAACTCATTACTTTTAGAACATTTTGAGCTGGAAGCAAAAAATGGAGTAAGAAACAAGTGATGATTAATATTATCTTTTTCATTTTTTTAATTTTTTGGAGCTAAATGATTTCGGTTGGTATTTTGGCTGATCAAATTTACGCATCCGTATGGATTTGGTTGTCAAAGCAAAGCTTTGAAAGAGTAATGACCTGAACACCTTTATATATTTAACCTAAATAAAATCATAAAGCCCTTTTCCAACTAACATTATTTTTTCAAGGAACGATGTTAGTGTCATTTAATTTCTATTGCAGAACCATCTTCGTTTCGCAATCTTTTCCCACTATGGATATAAAAATGTAAATGTTTACTATCCTGATAATCACCTATGTTGGTACAAACCCGACAACCGCCAAATTCTTTTTCAAGTAATTGACTTATTTTTTGTATAGCCTTCAACAATTCATTGGCAATGTCCCAATCAGTCTCTTCTAACTGACTCAAAGATTCAATGTGCTTTTTAGGAATGACGACGATATGTTGTTCCCAATAAGGTTGAGTATGTCGAAACGCAATGACGCTTTGGGTTTCTATTAAAAATGGAACGATTGTTTTGCCGCTTAGAATTTCACGACAGTAAAAATCGGGCATATTATAGAATTTATTGGTAATTGAATTTAAAACATGCTCTTATATCAGGGCCAAAAGTATACATTAAGCATCAGAATTTTAGTTAACTAGAATTTAAAATAAATGTATGTTTCGATAAGTAATTTTTTTATCCTTACTAAGCTCGATTTATTGTAATTAAGAAATAATCAAGAAAATGTTATTCAAAAAGCATCGCATAGACTATCTATGTAGCGCTTTTTTTTGTTACTGAAATTTGAAAATAAAGTAGGATAAGAAATTCGAATCCCTGATTTACTCTTGTAAATTTCATTTTGCGGCAAGTAAAAATGATCAACATATTATTTTTATCATGAATAATAATCAATAATTACTTGTCACAATAGTCCTGTTTTTTGAAAATATGTTTATTGATAAAGAGTGTTTTTTGATATTAATACACAAAAGCTTATCTATTACTCTTAACCATTTTATATAAATTTCATATTAGTATAAAAATATGAATTCCCTTCTACAAGAGTAAGTCCAACATTTATTCATCTTATATTGACTAATTTATGAAAAAACGAATAATGAAATACTTTGTATTGGTTTTATTTTTTACGGCCACCATACAAAGTTGTAAAAAAGATGACTTCACTGAAGATTTTACCAATTCAGATTTAAGCGAAGTACCTGCTGGGTATGTTGAGTCTGAAAAAAATGCTAATGGCTTTCCTGATAGAATCGTTTATCACAATAAGGCGGTGATCTGGGAAAATGAAAAAACAGAATCAGATTCCTTAACATCAAGCATCGCTGATACCAGAACAGAGGATGACCTTTCTGATGTTTTTTGGTTACATGTTGCAGACGTCCAACCCTTTTTTGAAGCTGGAGAACAATTGAGTGCTACTCATATCGACTTTTTTGATAACAAAGCTTTTGTAAGTTATCATAAACAAGGAAATATTCATTTGGGAGCAATTGAAATCATTGACTTAGCTGATCCGGATAAGCCCAAAGTTATTTTTAGAACATCTTTTACTAAAGCAGATATCAATGCATTAACTGTAGGTAAAGATGCAAATGGAGAGGATCTTAATGTATGGATCGCATTGTCTGATAAAGATAAAGGAGCAGTGCTAGCTGAATTGAAAATGAAAAATGGAACGGATTACGCTGGTTTATCTATTGTCAATCTTTCTAAATTTATTGAAGGAGGAATAACTTCTTCTGCTAATGCCGTCACGCAATCTGGTGAGTATTTATATGTATCAAGTGGAAAAACTCATGGTGGTGTTTTTTGTTTAGATGCGAATGATTTATCAGTCCTCGGTACAGTGGAATTTGAAAATGGAAAATATATAAATGTAAACGGAACAGACGAAACAGCAACTAAAGTGGTCAGCTTACAAACAGGTAGCGAATCCACTTTACGTGTAGAAGATATCGGAGCATTTCATTTTGCAAAAGAATTTGAAATTGGTGAAATTTTACATCAAAATGTAAATGTTGTAGGAAGAGGAAAAAGTGTCTTACATTTTGTAGATAATGATGCCGATGAAGTTTATGTCACTACAGGAAGAAATGGATTAGCTAGATTCAATATTTATAATGGACAAAAAACTTGGCAATCTCCTAGTGATATGATTACTTCTGGAAATACCAATGGAGTGACTTCTGATGGTGAATTTATCTATGTTGCCAATGGCGCGGATGGATTGACCATATTCACACAACCTGAAGTAGGTGATTCTCCTGAACGTATTTTTCATTGGGATTTGGATGATGCCGAAACGGCCTCTGCCAATATGGTTGAAACATATGGCGAATGGATTTTTGTGGCAAAAGGTCAAGGAGGTGTTAAAATATTAAAGCGTCCACAAATTGGAGATTATCTTCCAATTGATGAATATGATAATCAAGGCGTACCAACTAATTTGGCCGATGATGAATCAGTATGTCCAACATTACTTTCACATATTTTTAATGATGTTCTTCCTAATGGGGTAAATAATAGAGCTGCTCATCCTGAGTTTTTTGGCAATAATATTCCTTCCGATATCTTGTTGACTGAAGATGCAGAAGTTTCAGTTACTTTCATTCATGAAGGTGCAGGCTATAAAAATGTTTTAGGTTACTACTACTTTAATTCTGATAATCCTCCTACATCAGTCGATGATATTATAAAGTTAATTGCTTTTCCTAATGCTTCAGCGGTAGGTTCTGGAGGAGGATTGATAGAAGGGAACACGGTCCAACTTATGGGATCTTTTAAAGCAGGAACTACGATAGGATTTTTTGTTAATTCTAATGGATGGAATAATGGAACGATAAGTACTGGGTATGGGGCACAATTTACGGATCGTCATCTGAACAAAAATAATAAGTACCAAAGTCTCTTAATGTATGATCCAGAATGCGATGCGACAGTGATTGGATTTGAAGATATCTATTTACCACAAAGTGATAAAGATTTTAATGATGCACTTTTTCAAATAAATACTTATCCTCATAATGCATACGATGTAACTATTTTGAATCAACTATAAACAAGATGGTCCTTTTTAATGGAAGCGCTTTCCTTTTGAATTTGGAATTTAATAAAACGGATAGACCATTGGATCGGAGCATTCTCAATCAGAAAAGCGGTATCGAAAATTTTCGATATCGCTTTTTTGTATTTTGAAACTTATCGATTTAAACCCTGTTTTAAAATTTATTTTGTACGTATCAATACAGATGTATCGATATTCCCATTTATCGACGTGATAGGTACACCAACGATTCAGTTTGCGAAAAGAAGTGTCTTTTATAATGAAAACCTTGGTTTCGTTTTAGAGTATGTTTAAGATTTATGAGAACTGATAATCAGGAGTTTAGGGTTTTGACGAAGTATCGAAATTGTTGCCTAGCGAGCTAGGTGACTATTTTGATAAGAAGGCAAGCTCCTAAAATATTGGTTATCAGGAAGCAAAAATTTAAACATGCTCTTAGCAGAAGCTAAAAAGAGAAGATATATGATTGCGATGCTTGTATTTATTAAAATTCGATGGAATAAATATAAGAAATCCGAATTCCTGAATTATCTTTATGTAGTTTAGTTAGCGACATATCACCCGAATGGGTGATTAAAAAACGAGGACTTTTCTTTATCATTGTTAGATGTCTATTTTTTGAACTTTATAGGATCAAATGAACTTTCAATCTTCTTTTTTATGAGTCAAATATCTCTTATTAGTTCTAATCGAAACATGATGTCGCGTCTTGGTAGTATCTTGTTTTGTTGCCTAGTATGGTCTCAGTTGGTATTTGGTGCAGGTGAAAAATTTATCATTTATGATCATCCCTTGATCGTCGAATCACAAGCTGCTCACAAGGCAAAAGAATACGCAAAAGCAGAAAAAATTCTTGATGAGGCAATGATCGTATTTGAAAAAGAAGAGAAACATCGAGAATATGTCGAAGCTTTTTATCTCAAAGCAAAAGCGGTGATGCATCAGTATCGAGTGGATGAGTCGATTGGCTTATACCATGATATGGCTAATTATGCCAAACAACATCATTTGGATTATCATTATGCTATTGGTTTACATGCTGTGGCGAGTATTTATAGTTTTAAAAATAATACAGATAAAGCCATGGAGTTGTCTTTTGAAGTATTAAAATCAAAAGGTTTAGATGAAGATACTCGTGCTGCTTGTTATGGCGTATTGGCCAATGGTTATTTTAAAAAAGGAGTGTTAGATTCTACAGCATACTATCATAGAGGAGCGTTTCAAATAGATAGCATTTTGCAAGATTCGAATAGTTTACCATTTGCAAGTATACGAGTTGGTGATATTTATACTAGAGAAGGAGATTCAGAGACTGGATTGACTTATTATTTTCGAGCATTAGATTATATCCCTAAAGGTGCTGAATATAAAAAAGCAGGTATTTTGTTACGAATTTCGGGTGCATTATTTGCGATCAATAATCTTGAAAAAGCAAAAATTTACACTGATTTGTCGATACAAGTTGCCGAAAAACATCAACTGAAATCAACAAGATCTAAAGGGATTCGCACCTTGGGTAGAATTGCGGAAGCAAGGGGACAATATGAATTGGCTAAGGTATATTATTTGGAAGCGATTGGATATTTTAAGGATTTAAAAAATGTAGAAGAAAAAGTCCGATGCTATCTTGGTTTGGCTCGAAGCACTTTAGAATTAGAAGAATCGGATATAGCTTACGAAGCGATTACAGAAGCTCGAAGCTTATTGGAAAACATGGGCAATGACCAGCTGAAACTTCGATATTATATCATTGAAGCACTGTTTAATGAGAAAAATAATAATCCAGTTAAAACCTTAGAGTGGCTACAAATAGCAGATCAAAAAGCTATAGAAATGAATGCCATTCTAGCGCAAGGGGATGTTCATGAAATCTATGCGAACCATTATTACAATATTGGTGATTATAAAAAAGCATTTCAAAAAATTGAATCCTATCATTTTCTTAAAGATTCTATTTCGCAATTACAACAGATGTATGCTGTTCACGATTTGGAAGCGAAGTATACTAAGATAGAACAAGATTTAGAAATCCAAAAGCTAGCCGCTGACAAAGGAATGATGAATATGCAGCTAACTAGAAACAGAAAAATATTGGGAATTGGTGCTGCTTTTTCTTTTTTATTGTTACTGTTGTCGGGAACGATTTTTAATTTATATAAAAAGAATAAGAGTAAAACAGTTGAACTGGAAGAGAAGAATAATTTAATCTCTGTTGCATTAGAAGAGAAAAATTTCTTAATCAAAGAGATCCACCATCGAGTGAAAAATAACTTGCAGATCATCTCTTCACTTTTATCTTTACAAGCTAGAAATATAGAAGATGACAAAGCCCTCAGTGCATTGAAAGAGGGGCAGAGTCGAGTACGATCGATGTCATTGATTCATCAAAATTTGTATCAAGAAGATGACCTGATTGGTGTTGAAGCCAAATCATATATTGATAAATTGAGTCTTAGTCTTTTTCATTCTTATAATATTGACAGTGATCGAATTAAACTCACTGCTGATATTGATGACATCACTTTGGATGTAGATAAAATTATTCCTTTAGGATTAATTATCAATGAGCTGATTACTAACTCTTTAAAATATGCTTTTAAAGAACGAGAGAATGGCAATATTCATTTATCTCTGAAAGAAGAAAATGAAGGTCTGCTTTTTTCGATTGCCGATAATGGAGTGGGCTTGCCAGAAAAATTTTCCATAGACGGAAATAAATCATTAGGCTTTCGTTTGATCAAAGCATTCAGTAAAAAATTGGAAGCGGCTTTATCCGTTGAGAATCGAAATGGTACCGTTGTTTCCCTAAAAATTCCTAATTAATAACCAAGTGGATCATTGCTGTTTTTTTATTGAAAACAGAAAATTCAATTTGGTTGTTTGAATACACCATACTATGTCCTCCATCAAAGCGCTCATTATTGAAGACGAACCCTTGATCGCCGAAGATATTCGCGATTATTTGACCAATATTAATTATCAACCGGTTGATGTAGCTTATTCCAAAGGTCAAGCTTTACGATATTTGGAAAGATATGATTTAGACATTGTATTGTTAGATATTAATCTTGGATCAAAAACAGATGGGATCGAAATTGCCAAAATCATCAATGAAAAACACCAGATCCCTTTTGTTTTTTTAACTTCCTATAGTGATAAGAAAACCTTAGAAATGGCTAAGGTCACTCATCCTTGGGGATACTTAGTCAAACCTTTTCAAGAAAGAGATTTATTCACCACTTTAGAAATTGCGATCTACAATTATTCTAGAAGTATCAAACCCCAAAATTGGTCTTTAAAAGACATCAATGAATACACTAACTTTAATTTAACTCAAAAAGAGTTTGAAATTCTCACCGCTCTCTATGATGGAAAAACGAACAAACAATTAGCAGAAGAACATTTCATCAGTGTCAATACGGTGAAGACGCATCTGAAGAATATTTTTGAAAAACTTGAAGTCAATACGCGAACAGCTGCTATTTCCAAATTTAATGAATTGAGTAAAAAGGCTTAGAGGAACTAATAACTACCAACTATTTTAAGAATCTAAAAGAGCAGTATGGCATCATAAAGGGGATGCGGTCTATTTTATAGAAAGAGAGAATATACTTCTATTACATGAAAGATATGGAAGCAATATTTGAGCTTTATCTGGGAATTAAGTTGACAAACGTTCTTTTTTTGGTGATAAAAGGATTATCTTTAGCATAGAATCAGTTAAATGCTGGTTTTTTCATTTCCCCAAAAAATCACCCATTAGGGTGAATGATAGGAATTAGTTGCGCATTATATTTGCATTATCCTTGGTATAACTTCAAAAAACCAACGATAAAACTGGGTTACAAATATACAATTTCATTCTCCCGATACTTGTTGGGATTGAGATTGTAAATCGGATAGGCAAATCTATATTTGCGACTCACAAAATTCCTGTCTACAGGTAATAGGTTAAACCACTCTCTCTCTGGTTTAGCCTATTTTTTTTTATACGAAAAAAGTCTATTTATTTGAAAATATCACCCATTGAGGTGAGGAAAATTACTTTGTAGATGCTGTATCTTTGAAGTAATTAAGTATTGGCTCAGACCTTCACTTAGTTAAAGGCTAGTAATTGAAAAAGCCAGCGTATTTTAGGTACGCTGGCTTTTTATTTTTTAGTTGATGCTCCCGTATTAAATTTTATAATTTAAATTATCCTCACATCAAATCAGCCGTTTTAATCAGGTACCTTATCAGGATTCAACAAATCATAAAACTGATCAATTTTTGGAAGAATGATAATTCTAGTTCGACGATTAGTTGATCGACCTTCTGCAGTATCATTACTCGTTAGCGTATTGTATTCTCCACGTCCAGCTGCAATCAATCGATTTGGATCAATTTTAAAATCTTTTTGTAAAGACCGAACGACCGAAGTAGCTCGTTTGACACTCAAATCCCAATTGTCAATAATACATGAATTTCGAATCGGCATGTTATCCGTATATCCTTCCACCATGACTTCTAAGTCTGGACGAGATTCTATGATCGCAGCAATCTTTCCCAATACTTCATTAGCTCTTGGAGTGATGTTAGCGCTTCCACTTTGGTATAACATTTTATCTGAAAGATTGATAAAAACAACCGTTTTGTCCACCTTTACTTCGACATCTCGGTCTTGAATACCATCACTCAATACTCCTTTTAAATTAACGGCCAAAGCAAGATTAATGGAATCGGCTTTTGTTTTGGCAGCTTGTAGCAAATGGATATACTTATCTTTAGTTTCTAATTGAGAAAGGGTTTCTTTGATATTATCATTGGCAGATTGTGATAAGACGGTGAGGTCGCCAACCTGAGTGACTTGTTTATCTCGTTGTTGTCGAATATCATTGATCTGTTCTTTCAAATCTTGAATTTGTTCTTCTCGCAATTTTAAATTTCCTTCACTGCTTCGAATATCTCCTTTTAACTTTTCTTTATCCTGATTACATTGTGCGAGTTGACTGATGTACTTACTTAGATCTTCGCCACATTTTCCTAACTCTTGATTGGCTAAATCCAATTCAGATTGTACAGAGGCCAATTGTTTTTTGCTGATGCAAGAAGTGGCCAGTAGGCAAATAAATAGAAAGATTGAAACTCTAATTACGGATTGCATGGTTTTATATTTTGTATATTTTAAAAAATTATTTTAAGAGTATATAACGCCATAAATTTATACAATATTTGATAGAAGTTGAAATGAGTGGATTATAATGATATTCCCAATTACTTGGAATATTAAATTTCTTGTGATTATATTTTGAATGGAGCTAAATGATTTCGTTTGGTATTTTGGTCAACCAAATTTATTTGGTTGTCAAAGCAAAGCTTTGAAAGGGTAAAATTTTCAACTTCATGATATATTTTGACCAAATGAAATGATAAAGAACCATAAGATTTATCAGAAAAAAATACTAATAAAATGAATGACCTTGTGATTTTTTCTAAAAAAAATACACTAATGAGTAAAGCATCCTAAGTGACTATTTAGAAATAGCTCAATAGCCATTCTTAAACAACTGCTAAATAATTGTAATTGAAGAAGAAAGAAATATTCATAACTACTATTCAGGAAAACAGCGGTATTATTTACAAGGCGGCCTCTTTCTATGCTGCAAATCAGCAAGATAAGGAAGATTTGGTCCAAGAAATTATTTATCAGCTTTGGAAGTCATTCGATTCGTTTGAACATAAATCAAGTAGAAGTACTTGGATTTACAGAATCGCGATGAACGTATCTATCTATCATTTTAAACAATCAAAGAAAAAGCCTTTTACGATTCCAATGAATCAAGAGATTTTAGACAATCAATCCTCGACTATTTTGGAAAATAATGCCAAGTGGGAAAAAATACAGGAACAAATAAAAAATCTAAGTTTGCTCGAAAGAGGCATTATCATGCTGTACTTAGAAAACAAAAGTCATAAAGAAATTGCAGAAATTATTGGGATATCAAAAAGCAATGTTGGGACCAAAATTTCGAGAATTAAAATCAAATTGAAGCGTAATATTTCAAACGAATAAAATATGAGTTTAGAAGAATTAAGAGACGATTGGAATGCCTTGGAAGAAAAATCAACGATGAACGATGCCTTCACGAATGACAGCATTAATGCTTCCTTGAAATCCAAATATCGTTCTGGAATGAATAGAAGACTGCTACTCGAATTGATGATCATGAGTGTTTACATTTATTTCATAGGATTGATTGTTTTTAGATTTGAGACCTTAGAAAAGAATTATCTGGAAGTTTTAGGAATCATATCTGTCCTATTTTTGGGAGGATTGTTTGTGATCAGATGTATCAAATTGATTGGTTTTTATCGGTCGGGATATATGGATGTCTCTCATACAGAAGTTTTGCAAAAATTGGCTTGCCAAAAAATTAGCATTCAAAAATATTATCTACTACATATTATAGTAGGATTTTTTCTAATGATGTTTTTAGTGATTCTAAATGTGAAAATTTATAATGAATATGATGTCACTCAAAGCCAATACTTTTGGCTCATCACCATATTAGGGAGTTTGATTTTTATGATAGGAGTCAACAAATGGATTCGGAATTATTACATCAAATCCATTCAAGAAGCTGAAGAAATATTACACGAATTAAAAAATTAGGATGATGAAAAATAATGATTGGGGAAAAATGTTTGAAGTCGTTTGTCGATGCTATGTCTTCGTATTTTTAAATTTTTATGGTATCGGAAAAATAATGGGTGGTCAATTTTATCGAAGAGGTGAACTCCCCGTGGAGGTCGCTCAAACAACAATTGAACAGGCCAGTGCTTACGATTTGGCTTGGTCTTTTATGGGCTATTCCTTTCTTTATATTTTGTTTGTCGGAATATCACAAATCATAGGCGCTTGGCTATTAATATCGAACAGAACGAAAATATTAGGAGTGATGATTTTATTTCCAATTATGGTCAACATCATTGTTTTTGATATTATTTTTTTAGACGTGAAGGATGCATTGGCGAATGCAACGATCTATTTTTTGATGTTGCTTTATATTTTATATTTCAATAGAGAAAAAGTAATTGAAGCTTTTTTAGCCTTGACAAAAACGTCTTTGCCCTCATCAATAGAAAAGTCGAATAAACTCAAAAGAATAGGTTTTATACTATTGATGATGGCGGTTGTTTTTGGAATCGATCAGTTTTTTGTGAATCTTATTCGTTTGAATTCATGAGTGGATATTTTTATTGGACAAAGAATAAATGCCCAATTGATAGGCATATTCACCACTAGAGTGATCGACTTGAATCGTCGTCTTTTTTACAAAATGGTTGCGTTCTAAAAGTTTGACAGATGCCCAATTGTCAATGTGTGTTTCTCCCACGATATGATGTAAATTTAAGGTGTTGAAACCATATTGAATTACTTCTTGTAGGGCCTCGTTCATGAATCCTTTACCTTGAAATTTGGAAGATAGTTCATAACCGACATCTGCTTTGTTTTCTTTTTTTGAAAAATTCCAAAGGCAAATACTACCGATCACCTCTTCTGTTTTCCGTAAGGAGATAATCCAAAAAATCCATTCATTTCTATTGACACCTCCATTTCTTAATTGAATATATGCTCGAACTTCTTTTACATTCTGTACTGGTGAAACATCTAGATATTTTCTGTTTTGAGTATCCTGTAAAATAGGAAGTAAGGCTTTGCTATCTTTTAATTTCATTTTTCTCAAAAGTAATCGAGGCGTTTCTAATTTTGGGAAAGGCTGAAGGTTTAGAGGTCGCATCGTTTGCTTTTTCAAAATATTCAGGTAGCTTTCAAAGTAGTCGCTTGCAGTAGTTTTTCCAGAGATAAAATATTGAATGCTTTTCTTTTTATTGGATCGAGTTTTCGAAATATTATTACTTAAGTGCCGAACGGTTCCAAGGTTACCATCTAATAAATGAATGTGATCGGGGATCATCTTTTGAATGATTGGAATAAAAAATAGAAAATGAGTACAACCCAAAACAATGGAGTCAAAGTCATCCCAAGCGATGTTTTTAAATTGTTTTTTTAAGTACGCTTTGACTTTAGGACTATCAAAATCATACTTTTCCGCAAAGGTGACTAATTTCTGTAAGGATAATTTTTGTATTCGATCTTCTGCGTCCAGTGTATGAATCAATTCATTTAACTTAGCAGCTTTTAAGGTCAATTCTGTAGCACACACCAAGCTCATTTTGTCAGGAGAATTTTCAATAGCAGGTTTGACTGCCGGCTCCATTCCAATGATCGGAAAATCATATTTTGCACGAAGTTTTTTGACAACAACCATGGTCGCTGTATTACAAGCTAAGACCAAAGCTTTCAATGGATAAGTAGCTAAAAAATCAACTGCTTTAAAAACTAATTGTTCAATCTCTTCACTAGACTTTGTACCATAAGGAGCATTTTCAGAATCGGCATAATAAATATATTTTTCGTTTGGCATGAGATGAAGCGCTTCTTGTAACACACTCAGTCCTCCAATCCCAGAATCAAAAAAAGCGATGGCCATATTTGTAATCTTTTATGTAGTAAATGATTGAATGTTAGAATAATTGAATTTTGAATGGCCTTCACCTGTATGATTCGTGATAGAGAGCTATTCAATTATTCAGTCATTCAAGAATCAATTATTATTCTTTAATGTTTGATCTAATTTGTTGCGAACATCTGCTAAATAAAAATCTAAACCATGATGTTCTAATCCCAATTCTTTTGCTTTTGAAAAATGAAAATAAGCTTGTTGATAAGTCTCTTCTAGATTGTAATAATAACCCAGATGTAAATGCACTGTTGGATTGTTGGGGTTTGTTTGATAAGCATTTCGCAAATGAAGAAAACCTTCTTTTCTTTTTCCACTTTTAATTTGTGCGATCCCCAAATTAATTTGCGCATCAACGAATTGAGGTTGATATTGAATCGCAGTTTGAAAATCTTTTTCTGCCAATTCATATTCGCCTAAACGCATAATTGCTTCGCCTCTAAGGTTGAGTAAATCGGCATCTTTAAATAACCAATATAAAGCTTTGCTAAAATACCGAACCGCTTCTTTATCTTCGGATTGCGCCATTTTGATTCGACCAACTAATTTGAAATCAATGGCTTTGAAAGGTATCTTTTTTTGAAAAATATTAATTTGTTTTTCTGCTTCTGCAAAATCTTTTTCTTCTAACAGACATTCCAATAAAAAGCGAAATATTTCAGCATCAGCTTTATCTAATGTGACTATTTTTTTTAATTCTGCAATACACGCGATTCGATTGTCTGAATGGTAATAATCCATTGCTCGCCGGTAATTTTCTGGGTAGGAGAGGGTTCGTAATACAGTCATCAATTGAGTACCATCATTATACGTTTGTTGTCCATTGTGTAACATTAAAGCATCGCGCGCTGGAATGACATTGGCTAAAAAATCAATCACCGAGGAAACAACAAATAGACCGACCAATGCTTTTCCTATATCGGACATGGCTTCATTTTGTAAAACAAACAACAAAGCCAAAGATAGGATAACACTAAAGAGGGGACCACCAAGAATAATGATAATGCGTTGCATAACATTGGTCACTCCTTGATGCATACAAAGTCCAGAATGCCAATTAAATAAGTTGATTTTTAGATAACTCGTTAGTCTGCCTATTTTTATTTTCCAACTATGACTCAAATCACCATAAGACCCCACATAAACGGTCACCTCTTTTTGGGTAAACCATAATGCAGGCAGTGCATGACCCAATTCATGGATCAAAGTGGTGATCGATCTACTCAATACGCAGATGACTAAAATAGCAATACCAATAAGCATACCTTCAAGCATAAAATTTATCGTCTAATTTTTATTAGAAACTATGAGCATTGAATAGAAGGCAAAATACAAGATTCATTATTAAATAAAGGAATTTGCTCAAAAGAATTTAAGGAACCTTAAGTCTTGGGCTGTTCTCTTGGGCTAGCAACGCATAGATGCTTCAATCAAGGAATAAATGATAAAAATAAGCTTAAAAAATTTTGTAAATACTTCAATATCAATATCTTTGTTGACCGCAAAGCTCACCCCTCTTTAAGCATTCATTAAAAATAGACAAAAGTACGTGATATCATGTAAAGTGATGAAAGACAATTTTTGTGTGCGAAGCCTCTTATTTTAATTGATTTAAGCAAGAAAATAATGAGGATTTTATTAAAGAGAGTTAGCGCTTTGAGTTAAAATATACTATTAGAGATAACAAAATAACGATTGAAATGAAGGGAATATTTAAATATTCATTACTTCTGTGCTGCATTTTTATATCTGGTTGTAAAACCAAAAAAGCCACGCAAAGTTTGAGCTTGGATGAATTGAACCGTGAGATTGAAATATTAAAGCAACGAACTTTAGAACTGGAAACTTTGAGAAGAGAAAAATTTCCAGAGACGACTGCACTGAAAGAATCGGAAGAAGAAGAATTGTTGAAGTTATTGGCAAAAGATAGTACGATCATTGTCAAAGGAAAATTAAAACAAAATACAGGGATCAAATCGATCACACTCACCCAACCTAGATCTTACAAAGCGCATTTAAAACAAACACTGAAAATAGAAGAAGATGGTTCTTTCTTTAAAGAATTTAAAGTGAAAACCCCTGGATTTTATATTTTAAAATGTGGCAAATTAGAAACGGAAGTTTTCCTTGAATCTAATTCTACTTTAGGTCTGATCATCGATTCTTTGTCGCGATCTGATCTAAAATTTGTTGGAGATTTAGCAGCAGAAAATAATTTCCTTCAACTAAAAACAGGGAGATTCAAACAATGGTACGATGGACCTACCGTAGAAGAATTATCAGATAGTATTGATTTTACAAAAAGATTTTTGGTTCAGAAAGAAGCGGATTTAAACGCTTTAGATTCTTTGATTCAAAAAAGTACTCATCCAATTTCTGCTGCTTTTCAGCAAATGGAAAAAGCTACCTATGAATTTGGTTTTGCACGTAGCCTATTGCCAACTAAAAAGGAGTATTTGGATACTCTTGATTTAAATCAAACCGACCTTTTTTCACATTATCAATATCGTAAATTTTTATTTGAATACTTTTATTCGAAAACTAATTTTATTGAAAATCCAACAACATACTTGCCAAGGTATAGTGATTATAAAAAACAGTTCGATCAGATAAATGAATTGTTTCAAGAAGAGAAGATTCGAGAATTGTTGAAAACGGATGTATTGTATGCTGCTTTAGAGCAGGTCAACAATAGTAGCATAAATCCTTTGGTGAAAAGATTTCAAAGAGAAGTGAAAGATGAAATGTATCAACGGTTGATTGATCGTCGTTACGTCAATTTGGTTCCTGTTGGGAATGGTACGATAGCCCCAGAAATAGAAGGCATTAGTGCTACAGGAAAGCGGATTAAATTATCTGATTATAAAGGAAAATATGTTTATGTATTTGTTTGGGCAACTTGGTGTGCTCCTTGTAAGGTAGAACTTCCTTTTTATGAAAAAATGATAGCAGATTATGCTGGAGATAATATTGAGTTTTTAGGTGTTTCTGTTGACAAAGATAAAGAGAAATGGTTGGAAAGTTTTATGTACGATAAATATCCAGGTACACAAATTTTAGTGAGAGGTGATTGGAATTCTCCTTTAATACAAGACTATAAAATTCAAAGTGTTCCTCATTTTATTTTAATCGGACCCAATGGTGAAATATTAGAAAAAGATGCTCCGCGACCAACAAAGTACATCAGAAATGTATTGAGTCAATATGGATTTGATGGTGTTTAAATGATTTGATTCGCCTTTATTGATTGAGGATTATTTGTCTGCTTGATATTTTTTTAATAAGGACAGAGATTGTTGTCTGATTTTGTTTTTTATGAATGGTGTAAAACCTAGCAAAGTGCCTGTCAATCCTAATGCTTGAGAAGACCATTTCCAAAGATCAAATACATCTTTGTGTCGATAGATTTTACCATCTTTAAATTCAAAAGTCGCGTCAATTTTATTATGCACTTTTCTTCCAGTCTTAGAAAAAGGATATTTGGCTTCCCAATGAATGCTTCCATTGCTATCATTTGCTTGAGCATTTGAATAAGTAATCTTAATATTTCCTTTTCCTCTTTCGAGTAGCATTCTCCACATATCGGTGACTTGGTTTCCTTTCAAATGGCCAAAAGCAGGATCTTCAAATTCGATATCTGAATGATAATAGCTAGCCATTTTTTCCGCATCCTCATTTTGAAATGCTTTATAAAATTCTTCAATCGTTGTTTGATTAGGGTGAGCCATCTTTTGTTTTTTAATGGGTGATTAATTGGGTTTTGGGCTTGATATTTAAATCTTACATGCTAAAGTAAAATAAATTATTGAGATTGTTGAATCACTTTTTGAGAAACATATTGAGCAGTTTTTTCTAAGGTATAAACAGCATGCCCCTGACTAGGAATAATTTCTTTATGAAGATAATGA
Organism: uncultured Saprospiraceae bacterium; assembly: GCA_964441245.1. Classification (GTDB taxonomy): domain Bacteria; phylum Bacteroidota; class Bacteroidia; order Chitinophagales; family Saprospiraceae; genus JALZUU01. The sequence continues at coordinate 23,865 of CAYTVR010000016.1, forward strand.
TGTTGGTCGAACCAATCTTGCCTTGGTCGGTATGGATCATTGGCGCCATAAAATAATTGAGTAGGAGTATTAATTTTTTCATTTTCATATCTCAATCGAGTAGCGGATACTGCACAGAAGGACGCGACTTTTAATCCTTGTTGAATCGCTTTCCATCCAATCGTTCCTCCAATGCTAAATGCCAAAAGATGTACTTTATATTTTTCTTGTTGTAATAAATGAGAAACAGCTACTTCAATTCCTCCATGGACAAATTGTCGATGAATCGCTTTTTCTTCGTAAATGCTTAAGTCAATATTACCCAATTCGCAAGCATCATAACAGTGAAGATCAAAATGTTTTTTTAAGGAATCAAGATACCATGGCCACCAAGTGGATTTTCGTTTTCCCCACAAATCAGAAATAATTAGTAATCGATTCATGCGACAAAGTTAGTTTAATTTCTCTTGGAGAGTGAACTAGATAAGGGATTTAAAAAGTATCTAACTTTTTTCGTAAAATATTTAATTGATTTTATATGCCTTTTTTAGTTCACAAAAAACGATAGTATATTTCTATCCAATAGTTATTGATTGTTCGTCTAAAATTCTTCTCCTTTTATCAGTCTCTGGATCGCTACAAAATGACTAAACATCACCAAAGGAACCACCAAAGATGGGAGCAAATTAAAAGGGAAATAAAAGATTCCAATATTTGGTTGATCGAAAGAAAGTTGTTGTATTGGACTGGGGGCGCAAAGTACGGATATAGTGACAATAATGAATAGTAAAAGTAGAGCAATCACATTCCAAATCAAAAGCGCTTTTCTACCTAAACTTTTTTTAGTGAAAACTAAATAGGCGATTATTGGAGCAGTAATTCCAGATAGAATATCAAAATTGGCTCCTTCAAAAGTTTGTAAAATAGAAATGGCTCCTTGATGGTACAAAAGAGCCAATGTAATTTCAACCGGAATACGAATGACACTAAAATAGGTCAATGATTTTAAGTCAATTTGATCGATAAAAGCTTTTCCTTTTTGAGTAAGAAATAAAATAAAAATCACTAGAATCGTAGGAATCACACCAATCAAAAATCTAGGTGGCATCGCTTCAAAATTGGTTAAGAACCCACTCAATCCTAGCAAAGTCATCGCTATCGCCCAAAGGCATAAAACGATTAAAGCCGTTTTCGATCGACTTGCTTGGTAAAACCAGATAATAGAAATAACGACAATAAGGATGAATAATACATTGACGTAATTAGGGATTTGATTTAACATAATTTTACATTTTAGTTGTATATACAAGTATTTTGATAAAAAAACTATTTTTTTATTTTTACTAATTCACTTTGAATAGCGTGGGTGATGTTGTCTATGTGTTGAATATTGAAACTACCTAAAATGGATTCAACTCTATGATGTAGTTCTTCCCAGATAGGGGAGACCTGTTCTAATAATAGATAACCTTCTTTTGTCAATGACAGTTCTGATACGCGAGAATCGCTACCCTTATCGACTTGTACCCAACTTTTGTGGACCAGCTTTTTTAAGTCTCTACTCATAGTAGATGCGTCTAAAACGAGTATGTCAGCAAGTGTTTTTTGACTGATACCTTTCTTTTTTCCAATGATGAAAAGGATAGATAACATGCTGCCCCTCAAACCAAAAGGTCTTATTTTAGCTTGATAAGCAGAATTAATAAGGCGATGAAGTTTACGAAGTTTTGCATTAATACACGTAGCAGGATTAATGCGGTCAAAGTTAGGTGTCGCTATTTTTTTAGACGTAGGCATAGTACAAAGCTAATGTAAAATGGTTGTACATGCAAGTGTTTTGATGGATTTTTAATTTTCGTCTGAAATTTTTAAAAGTAAAATGACCCAATGTTCTCCTTTGGAATGATATTCTTTAATGTTTTGAAAACCAATTTTGGTATGTGCCCGAAGAGATCTTTTATTGCGGTAAGCGACTTCCGTAATGATATAATCAAAATCTGATTTCATACTATTTTTCATCTTATCATAAAGCTTTTCGAAAATACCTTGGCCACGATATTTTTTCTCAATACAAACTTGCCCCATGATAAAGTACCTGACATTTTTTAAGCGTACTCCATGATAGCTTATTTGATTAATCATATCGATCATCGGAATTAAAATAGGAATGTCTTTTTTAAAAGACTTTAGCATGACTAGCGTAAATCCAATGACTTTATTTTTATCCCGAGCCACTATATGTGGATAAGGAGTATTCATTTTTTGTAGTAAATCAAGGTGATGTTTGATGGTGACAAAACCTTGCTCAAGGGCTTCCGATTGGCTTATAGATTGTGGTAGATTGACACTTTGTAGTTGAAGAATATCTAGCAAATCTTTTGGCCGATGAGCAAGGTCATATTCTATCATGCTTGAGCTGATTTCTTAGTGAATAGAGCGACAATTGCAGCAGTCAAGATCCCCATGATTAAAGCACCAATTGGAGCTTGTGTCATAAAGCTTTTCATGTTGAAGTAAGCTTCCGCTTTATCTTTGTCCATCAAACCATTTTCGACAGAATAGTTAATCGCATTTTGAAAATAATCTGGTGTAATGAATGTTGAAGTGATGTACTGGGTCAATGGTGTAAAAAGTGTGATGATTACGGTTATAATCAAACCAGTAATAAATCCTTCCTTATAGTTCATGATGCCATTATAGAAAATTTTTCGTTTGTCTAAAAGTGCAAATACATAAATAAGAATGGCAGGAATAGCGATCAAATTGGTATAAGTTGGATGTTGAGCGATATTTACATCATGTAATCCGGTGAGTTTTTCTCCGAGCATCCATAGTAGGGTAAATCCAAGAAAGATAAAAGCCCATTTAATTTCAATTGAGAATTTTTTCATTGTTTTTGTTTTAGATAAAAGGTTCGGTAAAGGAAAATTCAAATAAACTTTGGGTAAGACAAATATAAAAAAGGAAAGAAGAACTTGGGGGAAGTTTTAGAAAAAAAACAACTTGATTACTTTCTCAATTGGAAGCCACATCCAATTCCATAAGAAAACCCATTGGTTCCATCATCTAATTTTTGGATGTAATTTACTCTTGGAGTTAAATAAATGCGTCTATTTTTTAAGAAATGGATGTTCAATGAAAAAGAGGAAATAGATATCCCTTTTGGATCTCCACTATCTCCAAGAAATCCTAAACCAAACCCAGCGCCAGCATCAATACTGATCCAGCGATTTGTATCAGTGGACGATCCTAAAATGGGATAATAATATTTTCCCAATAAACTGATATAACCAAAAGGAGCTGCATCACCACAGCCACTACAAGTACCACTATAGCCAGCTATATGTATGTTGAAATCAACTCCGTAACTATGTATTGCTTTCTTTTTTTGCCAACTATAATTAGCAAATACACCATGACCTTTATCATCCTTTCCTCCTCTGATCAAATTTCCTTTATCATACGATCCTCCAATTCCAATTCTACTAGAGCTACAAGAGCAGCAGAAAATTAGCAGTACAAATGGCAAGAGGTTTTTGAGACTCATGTTATTTAGAATTTAGGTAGGATAACTTTTTCCATTATAGATAAGAATCTGCCAGGAATAGAAGTAGGTATTTTTCCTACGGTTTCAAAACCAAAGTGGAGGTAGAAACTTTCAGCATTTGGATCGGCATCCAAAGTGATTTTTTGAGCGGTCATTTTTTTTGCTTTCGCAAAAATATCTTCCATCAGAAATTTTCCCCAACCTTTTCCAATGGCATTTGTATCTACAAAAAGATTGTCAATTTTTAAAATACTTTCAGGTAATTGTAAAAGAGCATAGTACGCGATAATATGGTCGTTTTGTATCAACTTGTATACCATATTGTCTGCTATATATTGAGCAGTAATTGTAAGATCATCGCTCCATAGATCAATTTGTGCTGCACCATACTTCCAATGACCTTTAGACCTTTTAGTCAATTGGGTAATCAGCAAATGATCTTCTGGTAAAGCTTGTTGAATCTTAGTCATCATGGATAAAAAGAAGATTTACATTTTTACAAATTTCAAAATAATCGGTTTTTCAGATTTGGAAAACAGCTCAATAAAATAAATTCCCGAAGTCAATTCGGATACATCTATTTGTTCGCTTGTAAGATCATTGATTTTTTGACGATTGATTAATTGTCCTTGGTTATTATAAAATTGAATGTGTTCCACATTTAGTGGATCACTTGTTTCGAATCGGATCATTTGATGTCCAGGATTTGGAATAATAGAAATGGAAGTGTTGGGCAAAATTATCTGAGTAGAAGTCGTGGACGCAACAGAATTATCAAATAAAACTTGTAGAGAATCAATAGGTTCTTCCCCAAACGGCATTTCTAAAATACTCAACTCTAAGTAATGTTGTCCAATGAGATCATCTGGTTTGACCACTCTCAAAAACGCAGAAGTAGAAGAAGTCCCACGAGCCAAACAACGTTGGTCTGCCCCCGGAATATTTGCCCCTTGCATGGCCCCCATTAATTTTTGCGCAAGCGAACCTTCGGTATCATTGAAGCCCGCTTCCATTCCATCTAAGACTTGTTGTCCGATTAAAATATTTCCTTGAATGGCATAGGTTGGACCAATGATATGATTTTTATAATCATCGGTACTCGCTCCGGTAAAAGCCGTGCTACGTACATTCATATCTGCATCAAAATCTACAATACCATATTGTCGAAATGTAGGATTAAAATTTCCAGAAGAACAACCATCATTAGTCATCAACCATTCAATAATTTCTTCTGGTGAGCTTCCTGCTTCCATTTGTTGAATAGCTAGATCTAGATTAATATGTGGATTCAAACAAACATAAGCTTGAGCATTGACTCCACCTTTGCCAGGAATAATTGTGTTTAATAACTGAATGCCTCCCCATTGAGCAATTCCATCGACACATGTTGCTCCAGCAGCTCCAACTTCCCCCGTTTCCGGATCAGCGGCAATAATAGAAAAAGTATCTTGGGCAAATAGGTTAGTATTCGAAAAAATGAAAAAAGTGACCAGTAATAAATATTTCATGATATGATTTTGTAAAAAAAAGAAAGCATTCTGTCACAAATTACACATATAATTGAAGCTAATAAAAAGATTGACCATTTGTATGAAAAAAATATTTTCAATTTCGATGGAATGTTGCTTTTTATAATTGCTTGATAATGAGAGGAAAAGTGTTTGTTCTCTTCTTTCGAAGCATGGAAAGATTTGTATTCGAAGGAATAAAATAAATTAAAATAAAAACATATGTGTTGTGTCTGTTTGTCACTCGCGTCTTCAAAATCAAAATAGTGGTGATTCATTTAAATATAAATTGAACGTCATATAATGGTAAGAACATATTTCCCCAAATAAAACATATTAACAAATACAAACACTTTCATTCATGGACGATTTAATAGATTGTGTGAAACAAAAAACGAGTGATCTTTTTGTATCCTCTGAAGGTCAATACCAAAAAGTTAGAATAAATGAGATCCTGTGGATTACCTCAGCAGGTAATATGGCTCATCTACATTGTGTTGACAAAACCTTTATTATTCGGATGTCTTTGACTGGTTTGTTGAAGTTAATGCCGACCAACCTTTTTATGAAAATCCATAAAAGTTTTATTGTACAATTAGATGCGATCGACCGAATTGATCGAACTAATAACGAATTGATCATCCAAAATAATCCAATTCCGATCGGTAGAAATTATAAATCAGAACTACTTGCTCGATTTAATTTAATTGGATAAAACCCTATTTTTTTTTAACAAATTAGAAATACTATAGACGGAATAGTATTTTTTAATTCCTGTCGTAACATACATCAACCAACCAAGTTTAGAATATCCAGAAATAAAAATAGTAACCATGAGAAAATTGACATTGAGACAAACATACTTTGGAAAAAACACTAAAAATGAGAAAGATTTTACAACTTTCTATAGTTGCTATTACGATACTGATTTATGGAGGAGATCTATATGCACAAAATATTGATTTTACGATACGATTCAATGAAAATACGACTCAATATGAAGTATACGGAAAAGCTGATTTCAATGATACCTTCTTTTTCGTAGGAGGTGGAAGTCAAATTTCAATCGTACTTCCTGAAGATATTTTAGACAATGTTCCGATTCCGATCACCACGGTTAATGGAGGACTTTGGACGGACAATTCTCAAATCGAAGCTCCCTCTGCTGATCCTAGTAATGACTTTCATGGTATTGCTTCGAACGGTTCCGGAATAAGTCTGGTCAATGGTGAAGAACTATTAATGTTTACTTTTAGTTTGCCTGGACCAACTTGTCTTCCGGGCATTCGTCTTTTTGAAAATAACAGTGATCCGCAATCTATAGATCCAGGAATGAATGGTGGAGATTTTAATAATTACTTTGCCAACGTTTTTAATTTTACCGATGCCTATCGTGCAAATTATAATAATCTGGGAGATGCTTGTGCGGATGCCCTAAGTCCACCTTCCATTGTTCCAACAGTTATTGTCGTTGACCAAGATTCCACACAAACCAATTGTTTTTCCATTTTTGATCAAAATATTGGCGACACTTTTACGGCCAATTTATGCCCAGGTTTTCCAGCAAACGGAACGGCCAATGCAGTGGTCACAAATGACAACCTTTGCATTACCTATACACCTGAAACAGGATTTTTAGGTTCTGATGAAATTTGTGTTAATCTTTGTGATCAAACCAATTTATGTACTGAAGTAACGATCCCCATCAATGTCATTGGACAACTATGTCAAGGCGATGATGCAAGTGGTGATTCTGATGGTGATGGTTTTTGTGATGATATCGATAATTGCGTCAACATGGCTAATCCAGATCAGGCAGATTGTGATAATGATGGTATTGGTGATGCCTGCGAATTAGATACGGACGGCGATGGGATTCCAAATGATTGTGATACTTGTGATGGTATTGATTCTGATGGAGATACCGTTCCCGATAACTGTGACCTTTGTGAAGGTAATGATGCAAGTGGTGATACAGATAACGATGGCATTTGCGATGATATTGATAATTGTATTTCACTGGTAAATACAAGTCAAAGTGATTGCGATAATGATGGGATAGGAGATAGTTGCGAACCAGATGAAGATGGTGATGGTGTCCCAAATGACTGTGACCTTTGTCAAGGAAATGATTCAACTGGTGATGATGACAATGATGGCATTTGTAATGATGTTGAAAATTGTAATGCCTATGAAGTCGTCTTGAGCAATGACGGAACAGAATGCGTACAACCTTTTATTGATGTGACTTTATTTGCGGATATTGTTGGTGATAACATCGATGTAAATAATTTTACATTTAGCTGGAGCGGCGAAAATAATTTTAGCTCTAGCATGCAAAATCCAATCCTACCTAATATTGAAAATCATGATTCGGGAACTTACACGGTGACGGTTACCAATACCATTTACAATTGTCAAAATATAGTTTCTACTGTAGTGGATGTCACGATTATTCCCTTAGAACCTCAGATTGCCGCTTCCGCGGAATATGTCTGCATGGGGAGTGAATTGAAATTAAGTATTCCAGAATATTCAGGGACAGATGTTTCTTATCAATGGCTTGGGCCCAATGGAAGCACCGCTTCTGGTGCTTATCCAAATGCTGCTGAATTACCAATCAATCATTTTAACTCAACAGATGTTGGCGATTATCAAGTGACCGTTATGGTCGATGAATGCAGCTCTTTGACCTCCGAAGCCATTTATGTCCAACTTCAAAATATTCAAGATCCACCAGAAATATTTAGTATTTCACATTTGTGTGAAGATGAAACCATCGTCTTTGAAACAGAAGTCATCGCCGATGAATATTATTGGACTGGCCCCAACGGATTTAGTTCCAACTTAAAGACACCATTTGTAACCAACCATTCAGGAGTTGAGCATGATGGATTATACACTTTAATGGTCGTGATCAATGGATGTAATTCACCGATTAGTGAATATGAACTTGATATCGATGAAGCTCCTGAAACACCTATTCTTGAATTAGCGGCCAATGTTTGTGATGGAGAGGATATTGTTTTAAGCATCGTCAACTCAGATAATTCTTCGTATCAATGGATTGCACCTTCCGCTTCACCTAATAGTTCTTTTGGAAATTTGGATGCTCCTGGTAATGCTGTTTGGACCAGCGAACCGAGTACAAGTATCAATCCTCTTGATCATCCCGGCTTTTATGAAGAAGGTGCTTGGCGAGTACAAGCCGTAAATAATAGGGGTTGTGTTTCAGAAGTGTCACTTCCTGTAACATTAAATTTACGAAATACACCACAAATGCCTATTGCATCCAATGAAGGAAATGTTTGTGAAAATTTTGCAGTGTATTTACATGCCAATTATGAACCTGAAGTGTCCTATCGTTGGTATAAAGGTGATCCTGCGGGAGCACCAGCAGGGGAGTTGGTTTCCACCGAAAAAGATCCAGTGATTTTTGATCTAGCCCCCGGGATATATCAATTTTTTCTGGAAACAGAACTCTATGGATGTACTTCTCCTGAGCTAGCAATGACTGAAGTAATGGTTACCGAAAAACCAGTGATTCCATCAGTTTCGAATTCTGGACCTTTTTGCGAAGGCTCCATCATTAATTTACAATCAAGTGCCATAACCGATGCGAATTATTTTTGGCTAGGGCCAAATGGATTTGCCTCTGATGAACAAAGTCCTAGTATTTCAAATGCTTCAATGGAGCATGCTGGGACCTATCTTTTATTTGTAGAAGTCAATGGTTGTCCATCCTTAACGAGTACAACTCAGGTAGTCATTAATGAACGACCTTTACTTCCTGAAGTTACTCACAATGGTCCTATTTGTGCTGGTGAAAATTTACAACTAAACGGCCCGCCACCACCGACAGGCAATACAGTAACTTATCAGTGGACAGGACCAAATAATTTTTCATCTTCTGCTGAAAATCCAATGATCCCTAACGCAACAGTTGCACATGCAGGTGAGTATGTCTTGGTCATGTTGGTTGATGGATGTCCTTCTTTACCGGTTGCCACCGAAATGATTCAGATTGTAGATTTACCAGTAATCCCTGGCGTGACTTCTAACTCGACGTTGAATAATCCGATTTGTAGCGGAGAAACCATTTTGTTGAATACACCATTTATTGATGGCGTATCTTACATGTGGACAGGCCCGAATGGATTTACCTCTAATCTACATAATCCGGTTATTCCAAATGCATCTTCTTTAAATGTAGGAGTGTATCGATTGGCATTGTTTTCTGGAAACTGTATTTCTGAAATAGCCATTGCTCCAGTCTTTGTCAACCCAAGTGTAGAGGTGCCCATTGCCACCAATAATGGTCCGCTTTGTGAAGGAAGTGATTTGTTATTGAATGTATCGAATCCAGATCCAATGGCGACTTATGAATGGTTTGATTCTACTGGAAATATAAGTGTTGGAACAGGAGCAGATTTGCTTTTTGAAGAAGCTACTGAAGCTTTGTCTGGTATTTATTATGTCATAGCCAAGGTCAATGATTGTCCTTCCGATCCTGCTCAAATTACCAATACTGGAGAAGATGCTTTCGCTCAAGTGACCATCGTTCCGACGGCAGCTGATTTAGCCTACGTCGGTGATCCATTATATGCTTGCGACAATTCTATTACCGTGAATGCTGCACCCACCTCAAATGGAACTGGAGAGTGGGTTTTGACAAACGGAGGCCCCAACACAAGGATCATCAATCCTGGAGAGGCCACGACCTTAGTGACTGAATTACAAGAGGGAACCAATGAATTGGTATGGACGGTAACTAGTGATTTTTGTGAGACGGTTTCTACGGATACTTTATGGGTAGAGTGGAGTAGTACACCTTTGGCAGAAGATGATGTTTTTCAAATTGAGTACAATGAATCATTGACCATTAATGTATTGATGAATGATCAAATAAATACAGCAGACTATGAATTAACGATCCTCGAAGAGGTAGATCATGGTAGCTTGGTTTTATTAGAAGATGGTTTGTTAGTCTATTGGCCTGAACAGGGTTTTGTAGGTACAGCTACTTTTGTTTATCGCATTTGTCATCGCTATTGCGAAAACTTATGTGATGAAGGAATCGTGACTATACGAGTAGCGACCACAGTCGAATGTGAAGCGGCCTCAGTGATGACACCCAATGGAGATGGTTATAATGACACTTTTATTATTCCTTGCGTAATGAATCATCCAGGGAGTGTACTCTCTGTTTTCAATCGATGGGGCGATGAAGTTTATTTGAGTAATGATTATCAAAATGATTGGGAAGGAACTTATAAGGAAGAAGGTTTACCCGCTGGAACTTACTTTTATACCTTAACTATTAACGATGGAGAATCAAGTCAAATGTCTGGATATATTTATATCGAAAGATAGTGAGGATACTGTAATTTAAAATCTTTTGACCATAGCTTATGATAATTTTGAATGTACAAATAATTGAACTTTAAAATGGCCCCTTAGCAGGAAAAATCGCGGTTTAGAGCTATTCAATATTTAAACGTAAGTTTTGGCTAAGAACCAAAAAAAAATACAATGAGAAAAAAAATAATACTCTTGATGAGCCTACTAAGCACATTTGCTTTGCAAGCACAACAAGAAGCACAATACACTCAATTTATGTTCAATAAATTGGCCTTAAATCCCGGTTATGCCGGAAACTCAGAGTTGGCTTGCATCTCCATTTTGCATCGCAGTCAATGGGTCGGATTGGAAGGAGCTCCAGTGAGTCAAGTCGTCAACTTTCATACTCCATTAAAGAACAATAGAGTTGGCTTGGGCATGTCTATCTTACATGACAAAATAGGTCCGACAAGCTCTTGGTCTTATCAACTAAAGTATAGTTATCGCATTCCAATTGCAACAGGAAAACTAGGCATTGGCCTTCAAGGATCTGTTCGAAGATTTCGAGTAGATTGGACAGATACTCATGCGATACAAACAGGCGATGGTTTGCTAAATGAAGATCCAGCGAGCAAAATATTACCCAATTTTGGATTAGGATTGTACTACCAAAATCCAAATTTTTATTTAGGAGCATCTATCCCCAACATGCTCAAGGGGGATTTATCTTTTTATGAAGGATCAGATTATACCAGTGACTTTTCAAAAGAAACACCTCATTATTATTTTATGGGTGGGTTGATTATCAATGCTGGAAGAAATATGAAATTCAAACCAGCTGTTTTAGTAAAGTTAACCGAAAATTCTCCAGTGAAAACAGATATCAATGCGATGCTTATTTTCTTTGACAAACTATGGTTGGGGGCCACTTATCGAATGGGAGGAAATATTGATAATGGAATTGGAGAATCCGTAGATGCGACTCTTCAATATCAAATTACAAAAGGTCTAAGAGCAGGTATTGCTTATGATTATACCTTATCAAAAATGCGATCGTATAACTCTGGTACTTATGAGATCATGCTAGATTATTGTATTCATAAAAAGGATCAAGTGATGACGAATCCACGATTTTTTTAAAAAAAATAGTAAAGACAAAAAAAACGATGATTTTAAATTATACTCACTTCCTTAAATTATTAACGAGCTTGATTTTGATACCTGTTTTTATCTTTTCTGCTTCTGCGCAAAGAAAAGAACAAGCAACAAAAATGTATCAAAAACTAGGCTACAAAGAAGCGATCAAACTCTATGAATCCAAAGACGAATTAAGTCTGGAAGATATGGAACGAATCGCCAATGCATACCGACTCAATCATGATACAGAAAATGCAGCTCTATGGTTTGAACAAGTAATTGATCAAAGTAAAGAAGCTATTAATTTTCTATATTTTGCTCAAGCTTTACAAAGCAATGGGGATTACCAAAAAGCTAAAAAATATTATTTATTGTATAGTGAATTATTAGGGAATCAATCCAATGATCAACGGGGTAATTATTTGGCGGCAGCGATAGATCGAATGAATGATTGGAACAATGAAGAAGACGTAATACTAAAACCAGAAATGTCCATCAATTCTTCCAAGTTAGATTTTAGTCCAGCTTTTTATAATGATGGGATTGTTTTTGTCTCTTCTCGAAAATTAAAAGATAGTAAAAAATATAAATGGACAGGAGATCATTTTATGAATTTGTTTTATGCTCCTGCCAATAAAGAAGGTGTTTTGGACTCTGTTCAATCCTTTTCCAAAATGATTAATTCTAAATTTCATGAAGGGCCTGTCACTTTTGATAAAAGCTATAGCCGTATCTTTTTTACAAGAAATGATCATCGAAATGGGAAACCGAAAAAGAACAAAAAGGGGGTAATGAAGTTAGGCATTTTTACTGCCTTGCAAGATGGAGAAAAATGGACCGCCCCAAAACCTGTAGCTTTTAATACCAAAGAATATGAAGAGTGTCATCCATCTTTAAGTGCTGATGGAAAGTATCTTTATTTTGCTTCTGATCGAGCAGGAGGGGAAGGAGGAATGGATATCTATGTATCAGAATTTAAAGCTGGAGAATGGAGTGAACCTGAAAATTTAGGACCTGAAATAAATACCCCAGGAAATGATGTTTTTCCATTTATGCATGATAGTGGTACGCTTTATTTTGCTTCTGATGGATGGGGAGGAATGGGAGGTCTAGATATTTTCTTTTCCAAAAAAGATGGAGAGGTTGAATGGACTACAGCCATGAATTTAGGGCATCCTTATAACTCTCGAAAAGATGACTTTGGCTTTGTTTTAAACCTTTTAGGAACAGAAGGATATTTAACTTCTTCAAGAGCAGGAGGGCGAGGAAAGGATGATATTTATAGTTTTAAAAGAAGCCCTAAAGCAATGGAACAACCCAAGCTGAGGTTAGCTGCTTTTGATGTCGAAACGAATGAAAAAATTCCTTCTACAACTTTTTATCTTTTTAGAAAAAAAGAATACATGCAAGCCAATGTGAATGATGATATTTCAATAGAAATGTTAGATACAAAAACAGAAAATTTGGATAAAACAAAAGCGAAAATTTTGTTGACTAAAGAAGATGGAACACTAGAAATTCCAGTAAATGAAGAGAAAAAATATATTTTTATTATTGAAAAAGAGGGATATCATTCAGTTGAAAAAACAATTGAAATTCCCAAAAAGAATAATGTTTCCCTTCATTTTTTAAATGTTCCTTTAGAAAAGAAAAAATGTATTGCATTGAATGGAACAGTTTTAAATATTGATAACGAAAAAGGAATTGAAAAAGCCAAAGTTACTTTAGTCAACCTTTGTACTGGAGAGGAAGTAACATCAGTGTCCCATGAAGATGGAAGATTTGAATTCATTTGTGTTGATTACGATTGTGATTATATTTTAAAAGGAGATAAGGAAAATTATGAATCTGGAAGTACTACTTTCTCTACCATTAATTTATCAGAAGAAAGGAGTGAAAAATCGACCAAGGATATTTATTTAGTCTGGTCAAATGATTTGCTTAAGCCAAATAAATCACTAGAACCAGTGAGTGAATCCATTGATAAAAAACAAGTGGCTAGAACCAATGTTCTCGAAAAGAGGAAAACATCAATTATTCGAAGTCAATTGGATAGCCCTTCGGAAAAATATAAAAAAGAATTATCAGCTGCTTCGCCAAGCAAAAAAGTAAATGAACATAGATCACCTTATTTTGATGCAGCGCCAGAATCTATTTCTAAAAGACATGTAGATATTCCTGAGGGAATTTATACCTACACCAATTATGATGCGCGAACGAATGCTAGATCTTATCCAACCAGACCTATAGAAGAATTAGAAAACCCAACAGTAGAAGAACCAGTAATAGTCGGAGATGTTTTTGAGCTCCGCGATCTATATTATCCCTTTGATGAATATACCGTCAATGAATCTGCCGCTAAAGAATTAGACCATTTAGTACAAGTGATGAGTGAAAGATCGTCATTGGAAATTGAATTATCTTCGCATACAGATGCAAGAGGACGTACGAATTATAACCAATGGCTTTCCAGAAAAAGAGCCATGTTTGCAGTCAAGTATATCATAGATCAAGGCGTCGATCCCAGTCGAATCGTTGCACGCGGATATGGTGAACATCTTTTGAGAAATCATTGTGATGATGAGACTTTTTGCGAAGAAGAAGATCATCAAAAAAATCGTAGAACTGAAATAAAAGTTATAAAGAATTAGCAAAATTGAATTTTCATATATCGGCCTTAATAATACCGATACAATTTCACAAAACAAGCGGACCAAAGAATACTCGGATTAGAATTACTTAATTCGGGTATTTCTTTTATTTAAATTAAGTGTCGTAAATGTATTGTTTTATTTAAAAGCCAAGTCTGTTAACTCGTCACAAAAACATTCAAAAAGAAAATTGATTTTGTGCTTGCATTTAAGGATGATAAAGTAAATGATAGATTTTTATGAAGATGTGACCTACATAAATGTATAAACAGACAAAAGGAGTTTGAAAAGATTAAATTAGACATTTAAGGAAAGTAGTATTTGTTCGTAAATAGTGTCACAAACTAAAAGAGAAATAAACTTTTATGTTTCACACTGGCGAAAAATTCGCTATGCTATAACAATACAATTGTTTGGATTCCAATCAGTAGAGTTTGAGTCAATTGTGCGATTGATTCAAATATACATGTTGTAATCAATTTTCGTTTCCATGACCATGTCCGCATAACCTACCAAAATTTTAATTAAAAATTTTATTTGTAGATCTAGATTTAGAACTGCATGATTATTCTATTTTTTAGAATAATGATAGATACTTATGAGTAAATAAGAGGCCTCTTGTCTGTACTTGAAAAAGTAAGCAAGATAAATTGTTTAAAGTGAGCATGGAGAGATTTTTTAAAATCGAATTGTTGTTTGAAATTATAGAAAGGCTAGTTACTTTTCTATCCTTTTTTCGTTGCGATAAATGTTTTTCCTTACTGTTGCTGGCTACTTTTTTACCACTTTCTATAAAAGCTAAATCTTTCGAAAAGAACACTGGCTCTGAGGAGTCTATTACGCTTATGATGAATGATCCTTGTACGGATTGTAGTAGTGCTACTTGCGTTTCAGATTCAATCAAAAACCATTTAGCTGCCTTTTTAAGTGTAGATGGAGTTGGTGAAAATACAGGATGTCATCCTTCGGTTTTTCAAAATGCAAAAAGCGGAGATACGGTCACATTTTGTGCGACTCTTACCACTCCAATGATCTTAGAAGAAAACTTTTTAAGCTTTTTAGGAAGCATTCCTCAAGCTGATGCAGGGTGTAATACTAGCTTAATTCAAAATTGGCAATTGACCAATAATTGTATGCCGGTACCTGCTGCATCCTTTACTACCGTAGAACCCAATATACCACGCTTTGTACAAAGACCTGTTTGGCAAGTAGCTCCAAATACGACTTATGAAATGTGTTATGATGTAATTGTGGAAGGAACCTGCACTCAAGTAGCAACACCTTGTTTTAGTCCGCATTGGATGACTGCTCCTTGTGAAATATTGATTGGTGCGAACGGAAATGATTGTTCTCGAAATGATGGTACCTATGACTTAGTTATCGACTTTACTAATGGAGGACAAGGCCCCGGTACCTATACTTTGATCAATAATGGAGGAGGTGTCTTAGGAGGTGATGATCCTAATACTAACTTGTCAGGAAGAATCCTTATTTCTAATATTCCGGATGGCGAAGGATATGATTTTGAATTAATAGGAAATGGCATTACATCAGGATGTACTTTTGATATCACTACTGCGGCTTACAATTGTTCTTTTTGTCCTAAAATTGCTACAGCTACCGTTAGTAAAGATGAATGCGTAGGCAATACAGTGACTTTAACTGCTACAGTAAATGGAGGAATCGAAGGTCAGGATTATTATATCGAATGGTTGGTAGATGGCACTCCAATTAATCAACCAGGTTCTGCGACTTTTGGAATCGATGGCGTCTATGGAAATGCCGATGATCCACTTACGGCTTTAACTTATGAACACACCTTGAATCTAATCACAGATCCAGGAGGTTGTTCTTATCAAGAGCAAGTATTTACGGCAAAACTATATTGTAAAACATCAGAACTATTGGAGCAAGGAGATATAAACACCGTCTCCACTCAACAAGGAGTCATCGCCAATTACAATGCCTTGAATGAAACCTGTATTGGCTTGGATTTAACCAATGTCCCTGATGGAATTTTAGCAGAAAATTTCGAATATCAATATCGAGTAACTTCTGGTCCTCCTTTTGGATTAAGTTGGATTTGTGAAGCTATTTTAAATATCAAAATTTCAACAGGGATTCCTTATCCTCTTTGTCATCCATTTTGGGCATCAGATTGTCCTACCGTACCCGCAGGACCATCAAGCCCAGTTTCACCATCAGGTCCCAATGCGACGACTTGTTTTGGAGGTCCAGGAAATGGTCCAGGTACTACTTTGAATCCTGAACTTGGGCCCGAGATTGAAAATCTAGGAGGCGTTTATTCTACGACTCCTGCTAAAGGAAATTGGCAGGTTTGCATTTTTGATACTTACAACGATAACAATAATAGCACGGAAGGGGTTTTGAATTATCTTTACCTCAAAGTAAATTATTTTCTTCCTCCTGGAGTAGATGTCAATTTCGCTGCTACTTCAATTGTCGATGCTGTAAATATCAGTTCACCTATTGTTTCTCCTTCCGGTCCTTTAACCACAGCGACTCATCCACAAGGCCCCGATTTAGTAACTGGACTAAGGGTTTGTAGTACCCCATTGGCTGGTATTGATTACTTATTGCCAGATCCAAGTTCATGCAATTCTGAAATAACAGTTGTTTGTGGAAATGGCCTGGTTCGATACTCTGCCGATAACGGAATGACTTATCCATTATTAACACCTCCAGGGCCTTATGAAACCAATCAAGAAGTTTATTATCAAGTGACAACTGAGGATTGTTTTTCAGGATGTGGAGGTACCGGAAGTTATACCTTATCCAATTGTCCAGAAATTTGTGGAAATGGAATAGATGATGATAATGATGGATTAATTGATTTTGCAGATCAAGATTGTAGTACCTGCGATGTAGTAGATAATTCTCGATTTTTTGTCTGGACAGGTGATGGTCAAAATAATTTGATTAAAGTCAATGTCGAAACGGGAGTTGAAAACTTTAAAGCTAATATGACTACCGCCTCCAATTCTGTATATGGAGATATTGGTTTTGGACCAAATGGAAAATTATATGGAATTGAATTTAGTAGTTTAGATTATACCACATCTGCTCCAAGTATTATTAATGAAATAGATACCATTACTGGAAATGCCACCATCATTGGATCTACTCCTTTTGAATGGGGGAACTCTCTTTCCTTCGATGAATTCGGTTATGGCTATGTTGCTAGCGGGTCTAATGTTCCAATGATTTCAAAAGTTTATCGATTCAACATTTATGAAGATACTTACAACTTGGAAGAATGGCATGACTTCGGAGCAGGAAGATCGGGGGGCGATTTTATATTTTTAAATGGAAAGATGTATGTGGCTTGGTTGAATCCTTTTGGCAACTTCGAACACTATTTATATGAAGTAACCTTAGGACCTGATAATAGCTATGTAAGTCATATTAATTTAGGAAAATTAGAAGGAACCTTTTGGGGCTTGACCAGTGATGCGAAAAGTAAATTATATGGAGCAGGTGGAACAGATATTTATGAGATCACGATTCCTCCAGCTCCAGTACCAAATGTTGATGTCAAAATTGTATATACCTTGATCGCTCCAGCTGTAGCTTTTGGAGCAACGTATACGTGGGAGTCATTAGGGAATGTTTATTTAAATTGTGATATCCGTCCTTTAGCTATCGATGACATCAATACCACTCAAATCAATAATCCCGTTTCCGGAAATGTATTGACCAATGACGAGGATGGGAACAATGATGTTTTAATGGTCAACCCAACGCTAATGAATCCATCAGGTGGAACCGTGGTCATGGATTCACTTGGAAATTATACCTTTACTCCAGCAGTAGACTTTATGGGAGAAGCAAGTTTTTCCTATGAAATTTGTGAAGTAAGTAGTTTTGGTTTTTGCGATACCGCCTTGGTGATCATAGAAGTATTAGACGCCCCGAGTGATTCCAATAATCAAGTGGTAGGAGTTGAAGATAATTTTATCACGGAAAGTGATCAACAAATTTCAGCAAGCTTATTAAGCAATGATAGTGATCCTGATGGAGATGGCTTAATCATCAATACTATCCCAATAAGTTTACCCGCCAATGGAAGTTTAGTCATCAATCCAGATGGAATTTTTGATTATAAACCTGATCCTAATTTTTCAGGTAGCGATATATTTTATTATGAAGTATGTGATGATAGAATCGTTGCTGTTTGTGATACCGTAAAAGTCAATATTGAAGTCCTTACGGGAAATGGAGAAAATGATTTTTACGCTACAGATGATGCCAATCTAGGACTTATAGGCGATACGCTTATTGGAAATCTTGTACTCAATGATAATACACCTTCCGGTGAAATTTTTATAGAAACGACACCAATAGATTCTCCAATCAATGGAAATGTAACGATCCATTCGGATGGTACTTACACCTATATTCCAAATCCTGATTTTGTTGGAAACGATCGTTTTATTTATCAAGCCTGTAATGACATCATTCCGCGAGCCTGTGATCAAGCGACTGTTTATATCACCATTTTAGACAATCGTACTTTGTTGAGTTTGAAAGTTTTACTACAAGGAGCTTTGTTAGGAACGACAGATACTTTAATGAGAGCTGATCTGGTTGCTCAAAATTTAGTCCCTTTAACTCAACCATATGATAGCTTACAAAACCCATTTCTCGCCAATCGATTTGTTCATAAAATTGGAGGTGATGAAACAACTACCAATGCAGTGCTTAATGCTAACAGCGGTACCCCAAATGGAATCGTAGATTGGGTATTTGTAGAGTTTAGAGATGCCACAGATTCCCTTACGATTATCCGCACCCGCTCTGCATTAGTGCAAAGAGATGGAGATGTTGTGGATGCCGCTACCGGAGAAGCACTTTATATTGCTGACCTTCCTAATGAATTTTTTGTTGTTGTCAAACATAGAAACCATCTCGGTGTCATGACACGTAACCCGATGGATGTTTATAACAGAAGAATTACGATTGATTTTACCACCATTAATAGTAGCGATTTATATAATCATACAAATTACGATGGCTTAGAGCAGACAATGCTTTTTGGCAAAAATGCACTATGGGCTGCGAATGTTAATGTGGATGGGAAAGTGAAATATGATGGCGCTTTTAACGACCGAATAATTGTAGCCAGTGATATACTACAAGTATTAGAAAACAGCTACATGACCCTGAATTATAACAATGCAATTGGATATCATCTAGGAGACGTAAATCTAGATGGGAAAGTCAAATACGATGGCTTCGTCAACGATAGAATTTTAATACAATTGAATGTCTTGGAATATCTGATGAATACGGCCTATCTCAATAATTTCGATGAAATGATAGAGCAAATTAGATAAATCATACAACTTCTAAAACATATACTAATTAGCAACTTCCCAAAAAACACAAATTTTTTTGAAAAAAAACTACTTTTAAAATGAGAAAAATTACACAATTGCTTTTATTGATTTTAATGTGCTCGACCTACTCCGTCAGTAGTCAGGACATTGATTTCAATCTTCGCTACAATGGAACTTCCAATGTCTATGAAGTCTATGCAAAGCCAGCTTTTTCAAACCCCTTCTATTTCGTAGGAGGTGGTAGCCAAATCACGGTCGTACTACCAGAAAGTATTGGCGATAGCCCACTATCGATTAGTACCGTAAGCGGTGGTTTATGGTCTGATAATTCTCAGGTATATGCACCGACTGCTGATCCTGTTCATGACTTTCATAGTATTGCTTCGAATGGTTCGCCCATCACTTTTTTAGATGGAGAAGAGTTACTTTTATTTACCTTTACACTTCCTGGAGGAGGTTGTACACCTGATTTACGACTCTTTGAAAATGGGATAGATCCAGATTCTAATCAACCTGGAATGGGTGGGGGAGACTTTGAAAATTTCTTTGCCATCGTTTTCGATCCATTTAATAATAATTGGCGATCCAATTATTATAATACTGGTTTAACTTGTCCTGAAGCTCCTATTGTTATTTCAAATCCTTTGACTGTTCCACAAGATAGTACAGGTACGATTTGTATGCCTATTTTGGATAACAATCCAACAGATACTTTTACGGCTACACTTTGTAGTGGAAGTCCATCAAATGGTTCCGCAACGCCAACTGTAAATGGAAATACACTTTGCGTAGAATATACGCCAGCTGTGGGGTATTCAGGAGTCGATGATATTTGCATTATTGTCTGCGATGTATCTGGAGAATGTGATACGGTTTCCGTTCCAGTAACGATTATTCCTGCGATGGAACCAAGTGATGATGAAGAACCACCTGTAGTGATTATTACACCAATTGTGACGCCTCAAGATTCAACCGTAAACGTTTGCACAGTAGTGCTCGATCCAAATGTTGGAGATACTTTTACAGCAACGAATTGTACAGGATCACCTGCCAATGGAAATGTTAGTCCTACCATCGATGGAAATACTTTATGTTTAGAATATACCCCAGATCCCGGGTACACTGGTTCGGATGATGTCTGTCTAATTGTTTGTGATCAGACTGGATTATGTGATACCATAAGTATTCCGGTAACGATTGTTACACCTCCTAGTCCAGTCGATAGTTTACAAACGCCAATCGTAGTTATGCCGCCAGTAGTGGGCCCAGAAGATAGTACATTTACCACTTGCGGTACGATTATAGATCCAAATATTGGAGACACGCATACCGTTTCTATTTGTGAACAACCCGCTAATGCAACAGCAACAGCAGCAATTGATAACACCAATAATGAACTTTGTATTACCCTCGACCCAAGTCCAGAATTTACAGGTTCAGATAGTATTTGTGTCATTGTCTGTGATCAAACCGACCTTTGTGATACCCTTACCATTCCAATTGAAATTCTACCAGGTAATGATGCTCCCTTAGGTGTCAATGATATCAATGTTACGCAAGTAAATATTCCCGTTGACGGCAATGTTTTAGTAAATGATAGTGATCCTGAAGGCGATAATTTAACGGTTAATACCACACCTATTAATGAAATGAATGGAACCGTTATCATTGATGCAGAAGGGAATTACACTTTTACTCCTGATCCTGATTTCACTGGAACTGCCTCTTTTCAATACGAGGTTTGTGATGATGGAAATCCAGTAGCGTGTAATATCGCTATCGTTGTTATTGAAGTGGTGGATAACTCAAATCCGACTAACAATGATGTTGTTGGATTACCTGATAATTTTATTTCAGAAGGAGATAGTACCTTGACGGTAAATGTACTAGCGAATGACAGCGATCCTGATGGAGATAATTTGATCATCAATACCACACCAGTGACCAGTCCTACAAATGGAACAGTCGTCATCAACCCAGATGGGACGATTGAATATACGCCAAGCCCAGGATTTATTGGTACGGAAGTATTTAGTTATGAAGTTTGTGATGATGGAATACCCGTAATGTGCGACACTGTGGATGTAACGATAGAAGTCATTCCAGAAAATGGGGTCAATGATTTATATGCCACCGATGATGCCAACACAGGAGAAGAAAATGAATCAATGAGTGGGAATGTCATTTTAAATGACAATGATCCAGAAGGAGGAACATTGACGGTGACGACTACGCCACTATCTCCTCCAACTAATGGTACCCTTACCTTAGATACAGATGGGACCTATGTTTATGAACCAGATCCAGAATTTGTTGGAAATGATCAATTTATCTATTTGGTCTGTGATGATGGAGTTCCTATCGCTTGTGATAGTGCCACTGTTTATCTGACCGTTTTAGATTCAAAAGATGCACCAGTAGTGATTTCTAATCCGATTACCACTCCAGAAGATAGTATTGGAACCGTTTGTATGAATATCATCGATCCAAATGATGGAGATACTTTTACCGCTAATCTCTGCCCAGGATCACCAATGAATGGAACCGTAACCACCGATTTGACAGGCGGCGTACTTTGCGTAGAATATACACCGGATATGGGGTACACCGGTAGTGATGATATTTGTATGATTGTCTGTGATCAAACAGGATTGTGTGATACCGTTTCTGTTCCTGTTACCATAGTACCAGCCATCACCCCAACAACAGATCCAACGCCACCAATTGTAATTGTAACACCGATTACTACCCCGGAAGATTCTACGGTGAATCTTTGTACACCTATTTTAGATCCCAATATTGGAGATACGTTTACAGCAACTATTTGTCCTGGAACTCCAGAACATGGAACGACCACGCCTACGGTTGAAGGAAATACACTTTGTTTAGAATATGAACCTGATTCTGGTTACACCGGAGATGATGATATTTGTGTTATTGTTTGTGATCAAACGGGATTGTGTGATACCGTAAGTGTACCAGTAACCATTGTTCCTACACCTGAACCAACAGATAGTTTACAAACGCCAATCGTGATCATGCCTCCAGTTGTAGGGCCAGAAGATAGTACAATTGTAACCTGCGGGACGATCATTGATCCAAACATTGGAGACACGCATACCGTCAGTATTTGTGAACAACCAAGTAACGGAACAGCTTCAGCAGTTATTGATAATACCACTGATGAAGTTTGTTTAACCTTTGATCCAAATCCAGAGTTTTCTGGAACTGATAGTATTTGCATGATCGTATGTGATCAAACCGGACTCTGTGATACGATGACAGTAAGTATTGAAATACTGCCAATAAATGATGCTCCAATATCTATTGATGATATCAATAATACTCAAATCAATACGCCGACCGATGGTAATGTATTGACCAATGATAGTGATCCAGAAGGCAATGATATGACGGTAGGCACTACGCCAATAAATCCAACCAACGGAACCGTTGTTATCGATCCTGATGGGAATTATACTTTTACACCTGATCCAGGGTTTACTGGAACTGCTACATTTGAATATGAAGTTTGCGATAATGGAATCCCTGTTGCCTGTGATACTGCGACCGTTGTCATCGAGGTTATTGGAACACCTGATCCAAGTACGAATACTCTGATTGGTATGGTTGATAACTTTGTAACAGAAAACGATAATCCATTGACTGGTGATTTACTAGCCAATGATTCTGATCCAGAAGGGGATAATCTCATTATCAATACGACTCCAGTAACCAACCCAGAAAGTGGAACTTTAGTGATCAATCCAGATGGAACCTTTGTCTATACACCTGATCCGGATTTTATAGGAGAAGAAACATTTAGTTACCAAGTCTGTGATGATGGAACGCCAGTTGTTTGCGATACGGTTCCGGTGACTATTGAGGTATTGGAAGGCGATGGCATCAATGATTTATATGCAACAGATGACGCCAATATTGGTAATAAAGATGAGACACAAATTGGTAATGTTATATTAAATGACAATGATCCTGAAGGTGGAGTATTAACTGTTAATACGACTCCTTTATCTCCTCCAAGTAATGGTTTACTTACGTTAAATACTGATGGAACATACGTCTATGAACCAACTCCTGGCTTTGTCGGTAACGATCAATTTACCTATTTAGTTTGTGATGATGGTTCACCCATCGCTTGTGATAGTGCAACTGTATATTTCACTGTTTTGAATTTAGTAACAGAATTAAGACTCAAAGTAATGTTACATGGAGCATTATTTGGTTCGACAGATAACTTGATGCGAGCGGACTTGGTTACTCAGGATTTAGTGCCATTGATGCAGCCATATGATTCGGATGATGAGCCATTGTATACGAATCGTTTTGTTCATGTAAATGGAGGAACAGAAATAACGACTAATGCAGTGCTTACCGCAAATGCAGGGACACCAGACGGTATAGTCGATTGGGTTTTTGTAGAATTAAGAGATGCACTCGATTCCGTCACGGTGGTTCGAACGGTATCTGCTTTAGTCCAACGAGATGGAGATATTGTGGATGCTGCAACAGGAGGAGCTTTAAATATTATTGATTTGCCAGATGAATTCTTTGTGGTTGTCAAACACAGAAATCATCTTGGAGCAATGACGGCTAGTCCAATTGCAACAGTCAATAGTATAGCTACTTTTGATTTTACGACAGCGGCATTTGCTGATTTATACGATGATGGAACAGGCTATAATGGCTTAGAACAAATAGCTATCGCTGGACATCAAGCTTTGTGGGCTGGAAATGCCAATGCAGATATAAAAGTAAAATACGACGGAACCTTCAATGACCGAATTATTATTGCAGGAGATGTTTTATTGGCTTTCGGTAATGGTTCGAATACCTTGAATTTTAACAATGCCATTGAATATTACCAAGGTGATATTAACATGGATGGAAAAGCAAAATACGATGGATTTGGTAACGATCGAATTCTATTACAAGCTATCGTATTGACCTATACCTTGAATAGTTCTTATTTAAATAATTATGACCTTTTGATTGAACAAATCAAATAACGGAATGACCTTAATAGCTAGCCAAATTTATTGGAACATCACTTTCGTGAAAATGTTTTTAAATAAATTTGGTTAGCCTATTTGATCAAAAAAAATCGTAAGCATATTTCGATTTTTGAAAAAAATTTTAAAATAAAAATAAGTCAACGTCTTTGAATTGACTTAGACATAAAAAAATATAAAATGAAGATATACCAAAAAATAATTTTGCTGCTTGGGGTCTCGATTATTTTCGGAACCCAATTAAATGCACAACAGATAGAGGTTGAATTGCGCTACAATGGTGAGCAAGATTTATATGAAGTTTATGCCATCCCGGATGCGAATAATTCTTTTTATTTCGTAGGTGGTGGAAGTCAATTGTCATTAGTGCTACCTCAAGATATAGAAAATGTTTCTTTGAATATTCAGTCCATTGCCGGTGGTTTTTGGTCAGATAATTCTAGAATATTTGCACCCGAAGCAGATCCTGTTCATGACTTTCACGGAATCGCTACGAATGGTGCAGCTGTCGAATTTCTCGAAGGAGTGGAAACACTTCTATTTACCTTTACATTACCAAATGGAGAGTGTAGAAGTGATGTCAGATTGTTTAATAATGAAATAGATCCACCTTCAACTGCAAGTGGAATGGAGAATGGAGATTTTAAAAACTTTTTTGCCAATGTGTTTGAACCTTTTGATAATACCTGGGAAAAAAATCATCATTCGATAGATGCTACTTGTGCTTATGCGCCAGTAGTAAGAGGCAGTGAATTAATTGTGGAGCAAAATAAAAGTGCCGAGCTTTGTTTAGCGATCATTGATGAAAATTTAGAAGACTCATTTACGGCTAAGTATTGTGACAATTATTTACCTTCAAATAATGGAACAACGGAAGTGAAAATTGTTGATGAAAAACTTTGTTTATTCTATACACCCAATAATGGATTTGTCGGAACAGAAGACATTTGCATAGAAGTTTGTGATCAAAGTGGTTTATGTAATACGGTTTTTATTCCTGTAAAAGTAAAAGCGAAAATTTTAGAAGCAAAGATAGACGCTTATGCAAATGCTTGCCAAAACGTAATAGATTGGAGCATTACAGGCCAGTCTACTATTGCTTATTTTGAATTACAAAGAAGTAAGAGTGGTCAGCAATTCACAACACTCGAGCGTTATGAAAGCAGTAATCAGGTTGATCGACAATTATTTCGTCGCCAAGATGAAGCAACAGAAGGAGACCATTATTATAGATTAAAATTAGTGGCATCGGATGAATCCTATGAATTTTCTAATGAGGTATTTGTGGCGTCTAATTGTGAGTTGAATCAAGGTATTAGCATTTTCCCAAATCCAGTTGCTCATTTTAATCCAATAATGACGGTTAAGTTTTTAGCAGAGACCAAGAAGGTCAATTTGGTCATATCCAACCCTCTTGGGCAGGTTCAAAAACGCTTGCAACTAGAAGTAGAAAAAGGAGTGAATACCATTCAATTAAATGTTTCCGATTTAGCTACTGGAGCCTACTATATTTCAATAGAAGGTAAGGAAACGCAAGCTCAAGCCTTTTCGAAAATTGATGAACGTTTTTAATTGGTTAGCTGAAAATTTTCAAACGAATAATAAAAAATGAATAAAAAAACATAAAGAATATTTAATCTTATAGGAATATATAAAGCCCTTATTCCCATACACAAAGTACTGTGTATGGGTTTTTTTTATGTCACAAACTCAAAGTATGCTACCAAAAACGGCATATTATTTGACTTGTGACTGACTAAATAAGCACATTAATTTTTTTAATCCATTTTTTTAAGAAGAAAAACTATTTAAAAACGAATAATTTGAGAACCAACGATCTGTAAAACGGTAATCCCGCCAGATACTCCTCAAATATTTACACCACCTAATCATTTGGAAGCAGTTTTTATAAACACAACTGTTCCTATTCCCTCCTTAAAATGGCTTGAGCCATTAAAACTTGATTAGATAAGAGATTCCCCCTTAGATATAAAAGCTATTTAGTAACCCAAATAAATAAACATGAGAAAAGTATTGTACCCACTTACTTTGTTTTCTTTTTTTCTTTTTATTCCAAACGTAGATGCTGGATTTTTTGACTGGTTGAAGAATACCTTTTCGACTGAGGCAAAAAATATCGAAACTTCTTCTAAGGCTGTATCAATGCTGAGTCCAGGTAACTCCACTTGTACCAATAGCGATGAAATTGGCGGGATCATTTTCCAAGATTATAATGCTAATGGAATAAAGGATACAGAAGAACCATTTTTGTATGATGTAGATGTATCCATTTATGATGATAACGGACAAGTAGGAATGACCATTCAAAGTGATGAGAATGGAGAATTTTTATTTAGTAGTTTGACCATAGGTGAAACCTACAGAGTAGAATTTACAGCACCATTAGGTATGGAAGAAGGACCTTTAGGAACGGATTCTAAAACTACCGTTCAAATGGTGACAACAGGAACTTGTAACGCTAATTTAGGATTATTAGATCCCAGTGATTACTGTGATAATGATCCTTTTGTCGTTGTGCCTTGTTATGCGGAATTAGCTTACAATGGAACGTATAAGGATGAATCCGCTCTGGCGAAATTATTATACAGTGAGGATGGTCATCACTTTTCAGGAACGACAATGCTTCCTTCATTTGCAGCAGTAAAATTAGCGAACCATGAAGATATTGGAGCGGTATATGGAACGGCTTGGCAAAGAACAAAAGAAAGACTTTATTTAGGTGCTTTGCATAAAAGATATGTAGACTTTGGTCCCAATGGGCCAGATGCCATTTATCAATTTGATACCTCAGGTACCATTACAGGAGTGATTGAATTAGATAATTTATTACCGGGATCAAACACGGCTGGAGCGGATGTTCATGATTTTACGCCATCGGGAGGATTTGTCTATGACATTGGAACAGGCAACAGTAGTTTTGATGGACCGGGTAAAAGATCTTTTGGAGATTTAGAGATTTCTGCTGATAATAATACCTTGTATGTAGTCAATCTTTTTGATAGAAAAATTTACGCAATTGATATTTCGACAGGCCTTGTTGGTGATGCGACCATAACGGATACTTGGGATGCACCAGACGCAACAGGTGCTAGTCGTCATCGGCCATATGGTTTAGCATGGCATCGTGGAAAATTATGGATTGGTTCTGTTGACGAAAATGCAAGTAATGCATATGTCCATTCTTTACATCCCGATTCTACTTCTTTCAATCTTGAATTGACGGTTGACTTAACTTTTATGCGTCAATCCGTCACGGGTTATACCGCTGCTTCAAATCAAGGAACTTGGAATGCTTGGGGATCTAATCCTGAAACGATGGCCTATAACGATCATAATAATGTAGAAATATTTTATCCTCAACCTATGTTATCTGATATAGAATTTGATGGTGAAAATATGATTTTAGGTTTTAGAGATCGTTTTGGAGATCAATCAGGAGGAGATAAAAGATTTAATACCTCAGCTACTTTTGATACTTGGGGAGATGCCGGAGGTGATATTTTAAAAGTGTGTTACATCAATGGCAGCTATGTGGTAGAAACCGGAACCGGAGGTGCTTGTGCAGGAGTAGGTGGGTTAACGGATTCAGGTCCTGGAGGACATGAATTTTATCATTGGGATGCTTACGATTTTAGAGATCCGATTGATCCAAATGTTGCTGACGGTGTTTTCCACTGGGAAACCGCTCAAGGAGGTTTATTACAATTAGATGGAAAACCTTCTATATTAACAACAGCAATGGATCCGTTCAATGATTTTTCAGGTGGACTTTTAAAATTAGATAATGCAGAAGGTGGTAGAGAGGGAATTGGAAATGATTCTTCCAATGCAGCCGATCTAGTTGGAGGATATACTTTATATGAATCAGGTGATTGGTCTGGTGGTAATCCTCCAGGAAATGGTACAGCTGCTAAAGCAAACGGACTAGGTGACTTAGAAGCATTTTGTTCTCCCGCTCCTCTCGAAATTGGAAATTCTGTTTGGCTAGATTTAGATAGTGATGGTATACAAGATCCATCGGAAACAGGAGTAGGAGGAATAATAGTGACCTTAACTGATGCTAGTGATGTCAGTCTTGGTACAGTCCTTACGGATGTGGATGGTCGATATAATTTTACTAGTGCAAATATTTCCGGAGACTTAGAATATTTTACAGATTATAAAGTGAAAATAGCATTAGAAGATATTCAAGGAAGCAACGCTTCAATTGGTAATGTTTCTCCAATGAATGCTGGAAACGGAAAAAATGATAGCGATGCCATTTTAAATGGAAACACCGCTGAAGTCGCCCTTACAACGGGAGGACCAGGAGAAACCAATCATTCCATTGATTTTGGCTTTGTCCAAGCAGGTACAATCGGAAATATCGTTTGGTTAGATGAAAATAGCGACGGTATCATGGACGCAGGTGAACCAGGTATTCCAGGTGTAGTCATAGAATTACAAGATGGTACTTGTACGAGCGGCTCAACTTGTCCAACGACAATTACAGATGCAAATGGAGGATATATTTTTAATAACGTAAGTCCAGGAAATTATACGGTAAAAGTATTATCGAATGTACCAACGGGATTGAATGCTATTTTCGATGAAGATAGTGGTACGACAAGTCCAAATATGGAAACAGCAGTCAGCGTGACTTCTGGAGGAGAATATGAAACGGCGAGTTTTGGCTATAACTACGTTACTAAATCGAATACAGATGCACCAGCGATGTCAGATACAGGAGCTTTAGGGAGTCGAATTTGGAATGATGCGAATAGCAACGGCATGCAAGATATTGGAGAATCAGGAATTGCGAATGTAACGGTCACCTTGATGTCAGATGGAGATCAAGATGGTATTTATACAGCGCTTACAACAACGACAACGGATGCTTATGGAAATTATATATTCGATGATATAACACCAGGAGCCTATGTTGTAGAAGTAACAGAAGGGGATATTTCAAGCGCTGGATTTACGACTGTACCAACAGGTGATCCAGATGGTGATGGTGATAATATTTCAGATCCAGTTGTGATTGCTCCAGGAGATGTTTGGTTAGGAGGAGACTTTGGTTATACCTCAAGTGGTACACCAGCAGATATCGGAAGTACAGTGTTTGTAGATGTGAATGGCAATGGTACATATAATTTGGGAACGGATATTCCCATGGTTGGTGTAAGCGTAGCATTGATCTTAGATGCGGATAGTGGAAAAGATTGGGACCCCGGAGAAAAAGTAATGGCCACGAGTCTTACGGGATCAGATGGAACCTATTTATTCCCTGATTTGCCAGCAGGCGATTATGTAGTAGCGATCACGGATGTCAATAATGTTGTCAACCAATTGAGCTTGAGTGTTGATCCAGAAGGAAGTGTAGATGGAGTGAGTGGAGTGAGCTTAGCAGCGACTGATAATTTAGTTCAAAACTTCGGTTATGTACCCGCAGGCCATGATGGGACGACGGGTTTTATTGGTGATCAAATTTTCTTAGATGCCGATGGAAATGATGCCTGGAGTGCTGGTGATACTGGCTTGGAAGGCGTAGAAGTACAGTTGTTAGATGGAGTAGATGATTCTATTTTGTCCACTACAAAAACGGATGAAAATGGTCGTTATTTCTTTGGCGCTTTAGCAGCAAATGATTACAAAGTAAAAGTGATTGCGAGTAGTTTACCCGCAGGTTTGACTCCGAGTGTAGATCCAGATGGAGGAGCACCTGCAACGAATGAATCGGCCAGTTTTGCATTAGCCTCAGGAGCCAGTAATTTGACACAGGATTTTGGCTATAAAGCCACAACAGCAAGAACGATAGGAGGAACGATTTGGGAAGATGTAGATGCAGACGGAGAGTTGATTTCAGATGCAACAGAGACCAATCGATTTGAAGGTGTAACAATAGAATTGCTTGACGCAAATGAAAACATTCTATCAACGACGACGACTTTAGCCGATGGTACGTATACCTTTACAGGAATTCCATCTGGGACTTATACCGTAAACATTACAGATGAGAATAAAGCCTTGTCTCACTACTGGCACGGACCAATTAGTGGAAGTGATAATGAAGCCAATATGCTTAGTGTAGATGCGAGCACAGGAAATGTTGTAGGTGTTGATTTTGGATTTTACAATAAGGGTGCAAGTCTTGGAAACTTAGTTTGG